>CAYQDH010000249.1:0-8053 GCA_964416075.1 uncultured Anaerolineales bacterium
ACCCGGGGGGTGAGCACCCTCTATGCCATGATCCGCCGCATGGACCGCGGCATTGCCCGCGTGCTTGAGACGTTGGACGAGCTGGGCCTGGGAGAGAATACTCTAGTGCTCTTTACTAGCGACAATGGGCCGCAGTTCGGCGGCCAGGGTGAGCTGTGCACCACACGTTTCAACTGTCATCTGCACGGAGCCAAAGGATCGGTGTACGAAGGAGGTATCCGCGTGCCCGCTCTGCTGCGCTGGCCCGCCGGGTTGCCAGGGCCACGCGACTGCGATGCGATGGTGCACTTTACAGATTGGCTGCCCACGCTTCTGGCCGCAGCTGGCCTGCCCGTGCCGGCGACCGGGGACGAGGCCCTCATGCCCGTGCAGGTAGGAGAGTGTATCACCCGGCCCCTCGACGGCACCAACGTGCTGCCGATGCTGCGCGGCGAGAGACACCAGGCTCCGACGCGACGCTTCTGGCAATGGAATCGCTACACGCCGCTGGTCACGTGCAACGCCGCGATACGCGATGGCGACTGGAAACTAGTGCGCCCGGCGATCCGCGAAGCGATGCAGGTGCCCGACATCCAGTACCTGGAAGTCTCGATGTATAATTACGAGTACTTTGTCGATCATGGCATCGTGCGTGGCGAGCCTGAGCGCGAGGTCCCACCGCCCCCGGCGCCAGAGCTCTATAACCTGGGTGATGATCCCTTGGAGCAACAGAACCTGGCAGATCGTTACCCCGATCGTGTTCGAGCGATGCTTTGTAACCTGGAGACGTGGTTCGAAGAGGTAGACCGGGAGCGGCGTACGATTGCGGATGATGTGTGAGGGTAGGATCATGCAAGGACTGTCCAGGGAGGGTACATGCCAAGTCAACGTGCGAGTGAGATGGAAGCGATGCTGCGCCGGAGGCGCCTACCGGACCTGTTCAGCGAAGAGGAGGCCGAGGAACTGGTCCTGCCCGAGTACAGCGCACATTCGCTAGTAAACGTGCCGGCCACCCTGGCCTCGTTGCTATCCATCTCCCTGCCCGGCGTCGCTCCGGCCCTCGAAGACGTTTACTGGCAGCCCTTTGCGGCCGGCCTGCGCCGGGTCGTTGTGGTGCTCCTGGATGCGCTCGGCTACCTGCAACTGGGACAGATGCTGCAGGCGGAGCCCGATGGACTGTGGTCCCGGCTCGCTCAACAGGGGATGCTCCTGCCCATGACCTCGATCTTCCCCTCGACGACGAATGCCGCCCTGATGACCCTGATGAGCGGCTATGAGCCGGTGAGCCACGGCATTTTGGGTTACGAGCTATGGCTGCGTGAGTACGGGGTACTGGCCGAGATGCTATCCCTCAAACCGGCCTACGGCACGGGCAAAGAAACACTGATCGATTGGGGCCTGGTGCCCGAGCAACTGCCGCCGGTACCCGGAATCGGAGGGCTCTTCGCGGCGGAGGGCGTGCGCACCACAGCTATGGTGCCCGCTCCGTTTACGCGTGGCGCGCTGACGCGTATGCTCTATCGCGGGTTCAACCGGATGTATGGCTTTAGCAGCGTCGATGGCCTTTGGGCGATGACCCGCTACATATTTGGCCAGGACACGTCTGAACGCGGCATCTACTTTTTGTACTGGGGAGCCATCGACAAGGCAGCTCACGAGCATGGCTCCGCAGGAGGTCACTGGCAAGCCCAGTATCACGCCGTGACCCAAGCCTGTGAGAAACAGTTTCTCGCCCGGCTCACCGCCGAGGAGCGCCGGGGCACGCTGCTGATTATGATCGCCGATCACGGTTTTGTGGATACGCCGGCCGACCTGGCGTATGACACTGAAGGCGATAGTCCTTTGCGTCAGCAGCTCATCATGCCCTTTAGCGGCGAATCGCGTGCCGCCTATCTGTATTCCCGTCGCCCTGAGACCGAGACGACCCTTGGTTCGTTGCAGGCAGCTCTGGGGGCCCACTTTATGGTGCGGCGGACGGAGGACGCCTTGGTCGCAGGGCTGTGGGGATCCAATGCGCCAGCGCCCGAATCCCTGGCACGCCTGGGACAGTACATTGCCCTGGCGCGCGGCCAGCACTACCTGGACCGCAGGAACTTGCGCAACAAGCTACGTGGTCGCCATGGCGGCCTCACAGCGGCCGAGATGCTCGTGCCATGGCTCGCCGTGCGGCTCGACGATCTATATCTCTAGCGCTCAGTCCCAGTGAATACCCCAGGCACTGAACCGGCGACACCAACACCTCCCGTCTCTAGGGAGCCGCTAAGGGCGTAGACCGTAAAATCGTCGAGGCGCACATCGACATCGGCGCTCGCGAACGTGCTGGCCGTGGCGCCTACGCGTAGTGACCCTACAAAGGAGCCGTCCATAAAGCTCTGCAGGTGCTGGCCATTGGCATAGAGCCTGATTTCTGTGCCACGACGCTCCACCCGCAGGTGGTTGGATTCTTGACCAGGGCGGATGTGCGCGGAGGGCGTCCAGTCGATCAACGCCTGCCAGGCCGCACCTGATCTCTTGTACAGGCTGTATTGTTGCGCGCCGTCGACGCGAAAGAGATAAGCGTCAAATGTGTCGGTGATACCGAACAAAATGCCCCAAGCGCCATAGCTAGAGGAGGCAAATCGGCCATCGAGCTCGATGGCGCAGTCGGAACAACGTAGGCCCGGCGTTACACCAACGTATAACAATGGCGCCTTGATCAAAATCTGGTATTCTTCATTGACATAATCGACGCGTCGATTAGCATCATCCGCTCTCGGCCAGCCACTGTTGGGATCGTCGAACGGATCATAGAGCGTGGCGCTCGGGGTAGGGGTGGCCGTTGGGCCAGATGGCGCGAAAAACATTGGCAGGAACATCGTTATCGCTTCCGCGCCTGTAACTTGGGCAGGCCGTAACCATGTCCACCCCGATACGAGGGGGACTTGTGCCGTCTGCATAGTGGCGCATCTCGGCCATGGGCCGGATGCCAGGATAGCCAGTACGACGAGACAGAGTAATCTCGATCCATAACCACGACCAAGACGGGACATGGTCACCATCCTTCCCACGAGGGGCTGCCCAGCCGCTGCGATTCGTGGATTTTGGGTGAAGGCAGCCATCCACGGTATGGTTACTTTTACCATACTCCTCTGGACCTCGTCAACACTGCAAGAGAGGTCCACGTTGCGGCCGCTAGCAGTTGATCGACGACGCCAGTATCGCTATAATGTGCACTCGTTAACCAAGGTGGGAAGGAGAACCTATGGATATTGTCGTTCTCATCATTATCGGAGCAGTCGCCGGTCTGATGGGCTCTATGATGGGTGTAGGAGGTGGCGTACTGATCGTACCCGTGCTGTCGCTCTTCCTTGGCGTGCCCATCCACCAGGCGATCGCCGCCAGTGCCGTGGCTATCATCGCCAACTCGACCACCGGGGCGATCAGCTATATACGCAAGGGGTTGGCCAATATCCGCCTGGGCATGACCATGGAGACCATGACCACTGTGGGCGCGATCCTGGGCGGCTTTACGGCCACCGTGTTGAGCGCCGAGGCTCTCAAGGGGGTCTTTGCCGTGTTGCTTTTTTTAATGTCGATCTATATTTATACCAAAACACGGCTCAAGGGCAGTGAGCCGGATGCCACTGGCGAACCGGGACCGCTTGATGCTAGTTATTACGATGAGTACCTAAAACGCGATGTACGCTATCGCACCAAGAAGCTCCCGGTGGGGCTGGGCGCCTCGTTGGTGGCGGGCAACCTCTCCGGACTATTGGGGATCGGCGGAGGATTGATCCAGGTGCCGGTGATGACCGTCGCCATGGGTATACCCATGAAAGCGGCAGTGGCTACCAGCAACTTTATGATCGGCATCACGGCCGTTGCCGGCGCCTATGTGCATTATATTCGCGGCAACGTTAACCCTACCGTGGCGGTGCCCGTGGCCTTGGGGGTCACTGTGGGAGCTTACGTTGGCTCTCGGCTGACGCCCAAGGTGAGTAATGTCTCGCTCACCATCGCTTTCGCGATCATTATGATCATCTTTGCTATCCAGATGGGCCTATCTGCCTTTGGCATCAGCGTGCGCTAAGAGAGGTAACGATGACTGAACTATCTAACGATGACAACAAGGCCCTGCGTGCGGCCTTGTCGAGTACTTTGGCTGTGGGCGTGATCATTTCGCTGGCGCTCATGCTCGTGGCCGTAGTCATGGCCGTGCTCCAGCCGGATCGCCTCTCCGACCAGGTCATGCCCCTCAACGAGCTGCCCGCAGCACTGTTCGAGGGTTCGCCGATGGCCTTCTTTGGCCTCGGTATTTTGGTGCTCCTGGTTACACCTCCGCTGCGCGAGTTGGTTCTGCTGATCAGCTTCGCACGCCAGCGGCGTTGGCTCTTTGTGATCATTGCGGTCATCGTCCTAGCAATCCTGGGGTTGAGCGTGTTCCTCAGCCTGACACGTTGACGAACGGACCATATTGCATTACCATCCAATCCGCCTCCAAGAGAGGCCGTTTCTATCTAATTTCAGGAGGGTATGACATGTCTCCCAGCACCAGCACCCTGGCCACCACGCCGGTCCCCACATTCGAATCGCTGGGTGTGCGGCGGTTAGTCAACTGTTGGGGCACGTACACCATCATCACCGGGTCTCGCATGCTCAAGCAATCGGCCGAGGCCATGATGGAAGCCACAAACAGCTACGTGCACATGGACGAGTTGATGGAGAAGGCGGGACAGCACCTGGCCGAGCTTACGGGCGCGGAATGGGGCTATATCTGCGGAGGCTGCGCCGCCGCGCTGTCCGAGATCGCGGCTGCATGTATCGCTGGCGCAGACCCGGAAAAGATGGCGCGCCTACCCGAAAGTGCGGGGATGAAGAACGAGGTAATCATCCAAAAGGGACATCGTAACAACTACGACCGGGCTATTCTTCTGGTCGGGGCGCATATGGTCGAAGTTGGCACGACCGCCGAGCTGCAGGCCGCCTTTAGCGAGCGCACAGCCATGATGGCCTTTATCGGTGACTTGGAGGGACCAGGGCAGATCCCGCCGGAGGTAGCCATCGAGACCGCACACGCCCACGGCGTGCCCGTGCTCGTGGACGCTGCGGCCCAGAGGCCGGATCTCCCCAACCGATACCTACAGATGGGCGCGGATGCGGTATTGTACAGCGGGGGCAAATGTTTACGCGGGCCGCAGACGGCGGGCTTGGTGTTGGGGCGCAAGGATCTGCTGTGGGCTGCTTTCATGAACGCGGCGCCGCATCATGGTGTAGCGCGTCCCATGAAGGTGGGCAAAGAGGAGATCATGGGCCTGCTAGCCGCCGTCGAAGCTTGGGTGCACGGCCGAGACCACGAAGCCGAGTGGCGCGCCTGGGAAGGCTATCTCGAGACGATCCGCGTGGCGGTAGCCCAGCTTCCCTCCGTCCAGACAACGGTGCGCCAGCCGGGCCTGTCTAACCACGCACCCACTCTAGGTATCACCTGGGACCCAGAGGTACTCAAGGTCACTCCCGAGCAAGCCTACGATGCGCTCCTGCAGGGTGAGCCGCCTGTTATTATGGGCCGCCTCAAGGATGGCTTGTCGGTTATGCCGTACATGATGGAGGCGGGCGACGCCGAGATCGCCGCCAAGCGTCTGTACCAGGTGTTGAGCCAGGGGGCCGGCCAGCCTACAGCAACCGGCGCAGCCACCCCTGCCCAGGTGGCGGGCGAATGGCTGGTGGAAACACAGTATGTCCTGGGTCGCAGCGTGCACGCCATGAACCTGCAGCAAGATGGCTCTCGCCTCGGGGGCGCCTATAGCTCGCAGTATTCCCGTACCGACTTGACAGGACAGGTGGTGGGCGATCAGGTGCAGTTCTCCACGGTGCTGGGCTACCAATCCAACATGATCCGCTATGTTTTTAGCGGCCAGTTGGAGGGGAATGTCATGCGCGGCACGGTGAGCCTGGGCGAATACGGCAAGGGCACCTGGTCCGCAACACGCGTCAAATAGGGATGGTTGTGATGATCATCGACTCGCATACGCACGCCTGGAAGCATTGGCCCTATGAGCCAATGGTGCCGGATGTCGACAGCCGAGGACGGGTGGAACAACTCTTGTGGGAGATGGATCGCTGCAAGGTGGATCGCGCCGTGCTCGTCTCCGCCAGAGTGGAGCACAATCCCGACAACAATGAGTATGGCGCCGAATGCGCCTATAAGTATCCTGACCGCTTGGTGCAGTTCGCCGATGTGGATTGCATGTGGTCGTCCACATACCACAAACCCGGAGCGGCAGAGCGCTTGCGTGCGGCAGCCGAGAAGTACAACCTCCTAGGGTTCACCCACTATGTGGTAGACGACACGGAATGGTTCGATTCGGAAGAGGGATCGCGATTTTTCGCGGTCGCTTCCGAGTACAAGCTCATAGCCAGCCTGGCCCTGTCCCCCAAGTGGCAGCCTGCTCTGCGCAGGCTGGCTCGTCGCTATCCCTCGGTACCTTTTCTCTGTCACCATATGGGGCTGGTTCGCGTGGGCGAGGACGAACATCTGCGCGAGATACTGGCGTCTGCCGAGGTGCCGAACATCTACATCAAGTTATCTGGGCAATACTATGCTTCACGGGCGGGGTGGGACTTTCCCAACACGGATACCCAACCCCTCGTGCGCGCCCTTTATGAAAGTTACGGCCCCACCCGCTTACTTTGGGGCTCCGATTACCCGGTCGTGCGTTTTGCCATGACCTATCAGCAGGCCTTGGAGATCTTGCGCACACATTGCACGTTTGTGCCCGACGAGCACAAGGCGCTCATCCTGGGTAAGAACTTGGAGGGGCTTCTAGCTCAGGCTGGGCGCTGATTTTACGCCCCGGACGATCGAGCATGGGCCTGGAATAGGCCGGCCCTTAGTAACTGGGCGTCCGCGCCGCAACCGGCGCCCGCGCCGCTAGCATGATGATACCAGAGGGGTAGGGGTCTGTGACACTCAGAGCGTGGCGCATCCAGAGACTTGCCGTCTTTGCCCTCTTTGGGTCGATGCTCATTGTCCTGATCATCAACGGTATCCTCCTGTTGCAGAGCGGAAAGGTGTGGCCTGCAATTGGCCAATCAGTGGGCATACTGACCCTGGTTGGCGTTTCTTTGTTCTTGTACCAGCGTATCTGGCTGGAGATACAGCGACGGCGTGTGCTCAGGGAAATCAGCGATACGCTCACCGATCGGGGCAGTTCTAGCGAGTTCCTAGACCAGATCGTGCGCGCCAGTTTGCAGCTGTTTCCCCTGAGCGATCAGTGCGCCATCCATTTGTTGGATGAGACCGGACAGACGTTGCACCTGAGATCCTCCTCGGCGCCCAAGATAGAGGATCTGGGGCCGCTCCCGGCCAATCAGGGCATCGCCAGCGAGATCCTGCGAGAACTCAAGCCTAGCCTGATCCCGGATACTCGCCAAGTCTCAGGACCTCTGCCCATCGATCCGCGGCCAGGGCACGGCTGCCTGGTGGTCGTTCCCCTTCAGGCACAGGGCAAGCCCCTCGGCATCTTGAGCCTGTATAGCCACGTGACAGGCATTTTCGCCAAACAGGACCGTTTGCTGCTGTGGCTCTTGGGAACCCTGGCCTCAGCATCTCTCGATCGGGCTCGCCTGGAGTCGGTCGCCTTGGGCGAAGCGGGTCTGATGGATAACCTGATCGGGAACCTTACCGATGGCGTAGTTATCCTGGACTGGGAGAATCGTATCCTCTACTACAACGCCTCCCTGGCCCCCCTCTTGGGCGCCGACTTCGATCAAGTGGTTGGGCAGGCGGTGGATGCCCAGAGCGAAAACGCGGGGGCGCGCCGTCTGGCTGCTCTACTGGCCTGCGCTCCGAGCGATGCGGGGTCCGTCATTGCGAGGTATTTCGCGGGGATAATAATGTCCGTGTCAATGTTATCGCCAAACTTCCATACCCTTCCTTTGATAAGCATACAACCTCCATCTTTAGCGATCAGCTATCAGCCTTCAGCTTAAAGCCTTTTTTGTTTCAGCTGAGAGCTGTGTGCTGTCAGCTTATTTAGTATCAGCTTCCAGCCATCAGTTTAAGACCTTTTTTGTTTTGGCTGATAGCTGATGGCTG
>CAYQDH010000250.1:0-8039 GCA_964416075.1 uncultured Anaerolineales bacterium
GGGAGAGCATGGCGGCCATGGCCCGCCGCTACCACGCCTGGGCCCCCAACATCGCCGTCAAGCTCCCCGCCACGGCGGCGGCCCTGGATGTGCTGGAAGAGTGCGTGGCCGAGGGGATCACCGTCACCGCCACCGTGAGCTTTACCGTGCCCCAGGTATTGGCCATCGCCGAGCGACATCGCCTGGGCGCCGAGCGGGCGCGCAAGGCGGGGATCAGGCCGGGACACTGCTTTGCCGTGATCATGATCGGTCGCCTGGACGACTACCTGACCGAGGTGGCCAAGGATAACCGCGCGCCCGTGAGCGCGTCCGATATCCAGCAGGCGGGCCTGGCGGTGACCAAGCGCGCCTATGCCATGTACAAGGAGCGAGGGTACGAGGCGGTGTTGCTGGTGGCGGCGCTGCGTGGCAATTACCACATGACCGAGCTGGCCGGGGCCGAGCTGGTCATGTCCATCCACCCGCGCAACCAGGGCCAGCTCATGCAGCCGGGCGTGCCGCGCGAGCAGCGCATCGACCGGCCCGTTCCCCAGGAGGTCATCGATCGCCTGGCCGTGATGCCCGAGTTCGTGCGCGCCTACGAGCCGGACGGCATGAAGCCAGAAGACTTTGTGTCCTTTGGCTTGACCCAGCGTACCTTGTCGCAGTTCAGCGAGGCCGGCTGGATGCTGCTCGAGTCATTCAAGCTCTAGAAACTCAACCACCAAGACGCCAAGAGCACCAAGAATGTAAGATTCTGGTCCGAGAAGCACCTTAGCGTCCTTTGTGCTTTGACAAGTCTTGTTTCGGGGTAACAGGGAGCTCAAGTTAGCGCTCGCAGAAATATCTTGGTGCCCTTTGTGCCTTGGTGGTAGATAGTGCGTAGGAGGTACAGATGCCCAGAATCCTGGTGGCGGAATGCAAGCAAGAGGTGGCCTCTTTCAATCCCGTGCCCAGCCATTACGAGGATTTCAACGTCTCCTGGGGTCAAGATATCTTGGGCTACCACCGCGGGGGTGCCCTGGAGATGGCGGGGGCCATCCAGGTGTTCGAGGAGCGGCCCGATGTAGAGCTGTATCCCACCTATAGCGCGCGAGCTCGCACCTCGGCGGGCACGCTGGCCGCTGAGGACTGGAACCGCATGGCCGACGAGTTCCTCTCCGCGGTCCGCGCCGCGCCCCCCATGGACGCCATCTACTACTCGCTGCATGGCGCCATGTCCGCAGTGAGCGAAAACGACCCCGAAGGGTACCTCCTGGCGGAGACGCGCCGCATGCTGGGTAACGCGATCCCCATCGTCATCTCGCTGGACTTGCACGCCGTGCTCACCGACCGCATGGTGCAGCACTGCAATGCGTTCACCGTCTTTCACACCTATCCACACCAGGATTTCGCCCAGACCGGCGCGCGAGCGGCGCGCCTGCTGTTGCGCATCCTGGATGGCCATGCCAAACCCGTCGTGGCCAAGGTCGATATCCCCGCCCTGGTGCGAGGTGATGAGCTCAAGACGGAGACGGGCCTGCTGGGCGGGTTCATCCGCCGTGCGCAGGCCATCGAGGCCAGCCCGGGCGGCCTTTCGGCGGGGATGGTCATCGGCAACCCCTTTACCGATGTGCCCGCCCTGGGATCGTGCAGCTTTGTGATCACCGACAACGACCCGGCGCGCGCGGAGCGCGAGGCGCTGGCCATGGCACAGGGCTTTTGGGAGGTACGCGACCGGCTCAAGGCTCCGCTGACGCCCGTCCACGAGGCGATCCGCATCGCCTCCGATACTCGCGGCACCGTCATCTTTACCGATGCGGCCGACGCCCCCAGCTCGGGGGCCTCGGGCGACAGCAACGCCATCTTGCGCGCCCTGCTGGAGGACGACTACCAAGGGCGGGCGCTCTTGCCCATCGTCGACCCCTGCGCGGTGACCACGGCCCGGGTGGCCGGCGTGGGGAGCACCATCACGGTGATGCTCGGCGGCGCCCTGGATCCGCGCTTTGAACCCCTGGCGGTAGAAGCGCGGGTGCGCATGTTGGGCGATGGGCGTTTCCCCTACGAGTACAGCGGCGCCCTCACCGACGCAGGCAACACCGCGGTGCTGGAGGTGGGCTCGATCACCATCATCGTCACCAGCCGCTCTATCAGTCTCATGGACCGCTCGCTATTCCTGGCCCACGGGCAGGATCCGCAGCGCTTTGACCTGGTGGTGGTCAAATCGCCCCATACGCGGTACGACTATTTCGAGGCCTGGGCGGCCAAGAATATAGGGGTCGATGTGCCCGGATCCACCAGCGCCGACCTTAAGAGCTTGGGGCACAAAAAGGTGCGTCGCCCCATCTATCCTCTGGACGAGGGGGTCACCTTTACACCCAAGGCCAAGCTGTTTGGCGTATGAACGGTCCATCGCGCTAGTGGTGCTAGGCGTTTTTGCGGGCCGCGGCCAAGAACTCTTGCACCTGCACCGGTTCCCCCGTGCGGCTGCTCTCGACCGCGGCAAAGATGAGGGCCACCGACTGCAGGTTCGCCTCCACCTCCGTCTCCATGGCCGGGCCGCCATCCAGCCAGCGCACGAACTTGTCCACCAGCCAGGTGTTGGCCCATTTGGGCTGTTGTAGCAACGGTATCTCTTGGCCGTGCCCCTCCAGCATCGCCACGTTCTGCCTGGATGCATCGTAGGGGTAGCACTCCACGTGGCGGTGGTCCATGATCAACGTGGCCAGCTCGCATTCGGCGCGGATATACTCCTGGCCCCAGCCGTTCAGTCCCACCGCGTTGGTCTTGGCCCCCTCGTAAAAGGCGCGCGTGCTATTGGCAAAGCGCATGGTCACCAGGCCCTTCGAATCCCCGGCGAATTGGCCCCAGCGCGGGTTCCAGGTCTGGGCATAGAGCGTCTCGCACAAGCCCCCGGCCATGTCGGCCAGGATATCCAGGTGGTGCACCGCCCCTTCCACCATCAGGGCGTCCGGGATCTCGTGGCGGAACTTGCCCCAACTGGCGAACTTGCGACAGTCGCAGGTAAAGCGACAGACCAGGTAATCGAGCGCGCCATACTGGCCTGACTGGATCGCCTGGCGGAGGGTCGTCTTGTCCTGGTCGAAGCGGTGGCTCATGGTCACGCCCATCTTGACCCCCGCCCGTTTCACCTTGTCCGCGATGCGCACCGAGGCGGCCAGCGTGTCGGCGATGGGCTTTTCCGACAGGATGTGCAGGCCGTGAGCCAGGGCCAGGTCCACCACACCCTCGTGATAGGCCGGGGGCACCACCACCGTGCAGAAATCGGCGGGGTTCTCGTCCAGGGCGCGACGCAGGTCGGTGTAGCATCGCTCCGGCGGCAGGTGCAGGTATTGCTGCGCATTCTGCAGCGCCGCGGGGTTGGTGTCCACCGCCGCCACCACCTCGACCAACCCCTCCTGGATGTTCGGAGGCAGAAAAGCCCGGCACCAGGCGCCGCCATGGCCGCCCGTGCCTATCTGGATCATCTTATAAGTCATACCACGCTCCCAAAGAATGTGTCTCATGTACGACGGGCGTCCCGCCCGTCGCCGCGCGGAAGCAGCAATCCGCAAGCTCGCCCCACAGTGCTAAACCCATCGCCCGGAGCGACCTTGGGTGAAGGAAACGTAGCGCGTTGTGTGCCAGAGTGCGCCTCGGAGTCCAATGCGCGTTGGCGGCCAGAGCGCGGCTCTACGCCGTTTCCTTCACCCCTACGACAATAAACCGCATAAAAATGCAAGAAAAGGTAGGGAGGAAGGATTGGTCATAGGGCCTCGCTGGGACAGACAACATCCATCGACCCCCGAATCGCCAGGCCCAGCGAAGCTGGGCACACACAACGCACTACCAATCCTTCATCCACCGTGCACCGTTGCGCACTTTGGCGCCAAACAGGAGGCGAGCCCTTTATCCTTGTGGAACTCATCATGCGATGGGTTTAGGTGCCTGCCTGCAGGCATTGCACGATCTCGCCCATGTACATGCGGTGATAATCCTTGATGGGATAATTGCCCTCGATGGTGGGGTCCAGGAAATGCTGCGGGTCGAGATCCTGGTAATAGATCTTGTTGCAGACCATCACCAGGCGCGCCTCTGCAAAGTAGATGCCGCCGTTTTGGGCCTGTACGGGTGTGAGGCCCGTCGCTGCCACCTTGTCCACCTCGCGCCCCGATTTGGTGCCGCACAGGTTCAGGACGTCCCGATAGCGCTTGTCAAAAAAGGAAAAGGTAAAGGTGCTGGCTTGCTCGATAAACTCTACCGTGTAGCGGCCCGGCCTGATCACACACCAGGCCACCGGGCGGCCCCACAGGATGCCCACGCCGCCCCAACTGGCGGTCATGGTGTTCAGGTGCCCCAGGGTGCCCGCCGTGATGAGCATCCAGTCGGAGCCGATCAACTTGAACGGGTTGTCGGCGATCTCGGTCGCTTTGATCTCGCGAAATCCCTCAGCCATGCCATGTCCTCCTGCTCGATTTAGTATGGATCCACCCGGTAGCGCCGCACCACGTCCTCGTTGAGCCGGAACCCCAGGCCGGGGCGCCGGGGCACCTCGATCGTGCCATCCGGATCGATATCCAGGCGCGGCTCCAGCAGCTCGGAGATGATGGGCGAATCGGGAAAAGCGATGGGGTACTCGAAATAGGGCATATTGGGCGTCACGGCGGCCATGTGCAGCTCGGCGGCCACGCCCACCAGATGACACCAGGCGTGGGGGATGCACAAGAGGCCGCGCCGGTAGGCCGCTTCGGCGATTTTCAATATCTCCGAGATGCCGCCCGAGCGCACCGAGGAGGGCTGCACGACATCCACCCGCCCCCGAACCATGATCTCCTCGAACTCAAAGCGCGTGCTGCACCCCCAGTCGCCCATGGCGATGCGCGTATCGACGCACTCGGCCAGCCGGGCATAGGCGTCCAGGTTATCGGCGGGAAAGGGCGCCTCGATGAAAAAGACGCCATAGGGCTCGATGGCCCGTATGGTGCGCAGGGCGCGCCCCACCTCTTGCCAGCGATTCTGCACATCGATCAGCAGGTCGCGCTCGGGGCCCAGGATCTCGCGGGCCAGCTTGACGATGGCCACGTCGTTGGCCACCGTGCCGTGCGAGAATCCCCCCGGCCACTCTTCCAGCTTGACGGCCCGAAACCCGCGCTGCACGGCCAGGCTCAAACGCTCGCTGATCTGCGTGACGTTCTCGCCCGGGGGATACACCGTGGCATAGGGCGTCACCCGCTGCTTGATCTGCGCCTCGCACTTGGTGGTGGCGAAGGAACGCCAGATCAGCTCGCAGACCGGCCGCCCCAGCGCCTGGCCGGCGATGTCCCACAGCGCCGTCTCCACGGCCCCGATGGCCGCCAGCGTGACGCCGCGCCGCCCGTAGAGGCCCGTGCCGTTGTACATCTTTTGCCACAAGCGCTCGACCTGCGTGGGATCCTCCCCCCGCAGCAGGTCGGCCAGCCCGCCTCGACACTGGATGATGGCGTCGATGACCAGGGACGGCGATTCCGCCTGCCCGATACCGCATAAGCCTTCGTCGGTGTGCACCCTCACCACGGTCTCGCCATCCACGTTGGCATCACGCAGGGCGATGGTCTCGATAGAGGCGATCTTCACGTTACAGCTCCTTCGAAAATGTACGGTGGGCATCTTGCCCGCCCCGTGCCCTATGCGGCGCCCCTGCGCCTCATTTTCATGCTTGGTGGTCCCCCGCCGGACAGGGCAACGTTCAAGGTTTCATCTCGGCCACATGCTGCACATAGGCCGCCATGTCGAACTTGCGCTCCAGTCCACGGGCGTTCATATAGCGCGTCTTGCCGTAGATGGGCCGCTCCACCCAGGGGCGATCATGCTTGCCCAGGCACCAGGCCACCCCGGCATAGCCGTTGGGGTCGCGGCCATCCAGCTCGTACTTGTTGTTCAGGGCCAGCGCCGTGCGCATGGCCTCCTGGGGCGTGCGGCTCCACTCCAAGATCTTTTTGCCCCAATACATGCGCATATAGCCGTGCATCTTGCCGCCCCAGGCCATCTCCTGCTGCGCGGCGTTCCAGTACGGATCGTGCGTCTCGGCGCGCTCCAGCTCCTCCGGCGTGTAGAGGGGATCTCGTACGTCGCCCTGATGCTCCTCCAGGGTCTTGCGCGCCCAGGAGGGCAGGGCCATGTAAGAATCGTAGAGGGTATTGTAGAAGCAGAAATTGATGGCCAGCTCCCGCCGCACGACCAACTCCTCCAGAAAGCTCTGCGCGCCGGGCCCCCCGGCCGCCTGCACCTGCAGAACGATATCCAGGGGCGATATCTGCCCAAAGTGCAGATAAGGGCTCAAGTGCGACACCCCATCGAGCGCTGGGCTATTGCGCCACTCGTCATAGTGAGCCAGCCGCCGCTCGATAAAATCGCGCAGCCGTCGCTGGGCCTCGTGCATGCCGCCGATGTAATCGCGAACCGGCTTGACGCTGCGGTCGACCGGCAGCTGGTCCAGCACGGCCCCCGGCGCGGTGAGGTCCAGGCCGGGGAGCGCCAGATCGAGGTGCGTAGAGGGTATGCGCGCCTCGCACTGTTCGAGCGGCAACACAAAGCGATTCCACATCTTGGCCATGCGCGGCCTAAAGGTGGCCGCGGCCCACTCCTCTTTGCTCGAGACGGTCTCCACCGGCGCCAGCACATCGCTCTCGACCTGGACCATCAGCTTCCCGATGCGCGAGGCGACCTCCTCCCTCCAGGCCCGCTGGTGCCGCAGATAGCCCCGGTCGGTCACCAGCAGGGCAGCATCCTGGGCCAGCCGCAGCGCTCCCTCGGGCGGGGAACAGGCCCACACCACCATAGCGATGCCCCGCTGATGGAGCGCCTCCTTCACCTCCGCCAAGCCCTCGAGCATAAAGGCATAGTGGCGCTCGGTCGCCTCGGGATAGTCTGTCGTGAGGCCAAAGTAGACCAACACGGGCAGGTTGAGATCGTTGGCTTGCAGGATGGCATACTCCAGGGCGTGGTTGTTGGTGCTGCGCTGCGAGGCCTGCATCCAGTACAGCACATAGCGCCCTCTTGCCGCCCGGTGCGCGTTGAGAGATTTGATCCTCTCAACCTGGATGGTCATGAGCCAACCCTCCTTGGGCCAGCCAGGCCCCGGCCAGGTCGTTATGGCGTCTGCGGATCTGATGGGCCGTCGGCATGCTTCCAATAGTCCTTGCCCTCAGAACAAGCATCGGGCACCAGGCTGGCATCCACCAGCGCCTCGGGATAGGGGGCGAAAAAGACCTGCGAGGCCAGGTATTTCTCGTCGAAACGGACGATCCACGAGCGCAGGACCTGGTTCACCGCGCTGAGCAGGACCTTGCCCGAGCGGTAGCGCTCCAGGAGGTCGAGGAAGAAGCGCTTCTCGCCGGCGCTCAGCTCGTCAAAGTACCCCAGGGCGTGCATATGGGTGTTGATGGTCGCCGTGCAGCGCGGCCCCCGGGCCAGGGCCTGTTGCAACCCGCGCTCGTAATCGCGGCACACCTCGGCAAAGGGGCGCCGCTCGTGGTTGGCCACCAGCTTGCCCAGCTGGCGCATCTGCACCTGGTGATAGGTCATCAACAGCAGCTTGTTCTCCGCCTGGTAGCGCACCAGCTCCCTGAACGAGCCCGAATCCGCGACCTGGCGAAAACGGGCCAGGGCGAAGAGCTTGGTCAGGAAATGCTCGCGGATCCGCGCATTGCGCAGCCGCCCCTCATCCTCGATGGCCAGCCCCGGGTAGCGCTCCAGGACCGCCCTGGCGAACATGCCGGTGCCCATGCGGCTGGAAGCGCCCTTGGCCGGCCCATTGTAGACGCGCACATCCTTGATGCCACAGGAGGGAGAGCGGCTCTTGAGGATAAAGCCATCCACCGGGGGCAAGGCGTCGAGATAGGTGGCGGCAAAGCCGCTCATGGCCTCGGTGACATCCGCGCCGCTGGCCGGCTGTAAGAGTCGATCCTCGCCGGCGACCGTGACCACGCGCACCGGCTGGCGCGGCACGCCCAGCCCGATCTCTACCTCGGCGCAGACCGGCAGGTAGTCGACCAGGGGGCCGAGTTGTTCCACAAAGGGATCGGGGATGGTCAGGCCGTTGT
>CAYQDH010000251.1:0-2913 GCA_964416075.1 uncultured Anaerolineales bacterium
GACTCGGACTATGACATGTACAGCTGGGTCATCTCGGCGACGCCTGGCGGTAACCTGACCATCGACTCGGCGCCGACAGCGGCGACGACCGGGGCCACGGAGACCATCGATGTCAGCTGGACCGGCGCAACGGCGGGCGAGTGGCACCTGGGCGCGGTGTCGCACACCGGCGATTCCGGGCTCATGGGCCTGACCCTGGTCAACGTCGACAACCGCTAAGCGCACCTGATTGTCCGTTCGCAGTTGGCTGAGGCTCAACTCTAGCGGACAGCGAGTAGAACGACCGCCCACAGGATCGATCCTGTGGGCGGTTCTTGTATACCCTTGGCCGCAGGCTGGTGTGCAAGGGGCCTTGCTTTGGCCCCAGGCGGCCGGCCGCCGAGACCCATCGCATGATGAGTTCTACAAGGATAAAGGGCTCACCGCCTGTTTCGCGCCCAAGCGCGCAACGGTACACGGTGGATGAAGGATTGGTAGGGAGTTATGTGCCAGAGTGTGATTCGGGGGCCGATGGGTGTTGTCTGTCCCAGCTAGGCCCTATGACCAATCCTTCCTCCCTACCTTTTATTGCATTTTTATATGGTTTTTTTATCATAGGGGTAAAGGAAACGGCGTAGAGTCGCGCTCTGGCCACCAACGCGCATCGGACTCAGAGGCGCTCTGGCACACAGCGTGCTACGTTTCCTTCACCCAAGGCCGATCCGGACGTTGCTTGCCGATCTCATCGTGCGATGGATCTAGTTTTCCCGAGATGTGGGCGTACGAAGGTCGATCTTGGGAGGCGCATCCTTTTTCAGCTTGGCAGGCTGCTCGCACAGGAACGGGGCGCGGCTCCCGCCGCTATGGTATTCGTACACCTTGCCCCCGGCCAGTAGCCGGATCAGGGCGCCATCCACGAGCACCTGGGTGTAGCGCATCCCCGGTTGGGGGCAGCCCAAGCTGCCATCCGGCCAGGTGACCGACCTCGCCTCCAACACCTCGATCTGCTCTACGGGGACGCCGAGGCGCCGCGCCAGGTCCGCCCTGGCCGTAGCCACCAAGGTTTCCAGGCCCGGCTCCACCGGGCTAGATGCGGGGGAATCCGGCATCGCGGCGCCCTCCTGTGTGCATAGCACGACTCTATCGCTCACATTGGTGTGATATTCGTAGGCTCGCCCACCGGCCTCCACGAGCACCAGGTAGCCCGGCGTGAGCACCTGGGCATACATGACGCCGGGCTGGGGGCAGCCCAGGCTGGCATCGGGCCATTCGATCGCCTCCACGGAGCGGACGGTAACGGCCTCTGGGGCGATCCCGAGCCGCTCGGCCAGGTCGGCCCTGGCAAGCAGCGCCACGCCCCGCCCGGCCTGGGGCGAGGGTTCGGCGCCGCTCCCGGTCGGCGCAGGCGACGGGCTGCCCGCCGGGGGCTGGCCCTCCGCAGCAGGGGGCGCGGTGGCGGAGGGCGCAGAAGGGGCAGCGCTTGGCTGCGCGGGCGTGGCCGCCGGCGCCGGCGGCGCGCCATCCGGCGCCGCCGATGGCTTGCAGGCGACCGCCAGCAGCATCCAGGACAGGGCGGCGACGATGGGCCACACCGCCAAGGACCTGTGAGACAGGTGGGGCCAAGACAATTTAGGCCGCAAAGCGTACCACCTCCAGCTCGGCAGCATCGCTGACCTGGGCCAAAGTCTCGTCCACCTGCTTCATCACATCGTCTTCGATCAGGTACTCCTGGCAATTCGTGCATTGCCACACGGGCAGATATTTGAAAACGACAATTGTGGTAAGCGTGGTCTTGAAAGGCAAGTCGGTCCTCACACGCTCCATTTCCGCACCACAGACATGACATCTCATGTGGTTTTTTCTCCTCCACGGCGCCTACCCCGAACATAGGGTCTGCCTGAGCTAACGGAGATCCTTCGGGAGTACTCTACCCAGAACATAACGGTCTGCCTGAGCTAACGGAGGCCCTTCGGAGTACCTCAGGGTGACAGTCTCGCGATGCTCTTTATTCTCCATCGGCGCGCCCCGCGCCATGGTTGACTCTTTAACACGATGATACGTCCATTCTTCAGTGTAGGCAACACGGTCAATGTTCCTGCCGGGCTTGGCCAAATCTGGCTTGGGCAAGGGCACGGATGGCAGGTAGCAAGCCTGCTGAAACTGTCCGAGAATCCCCGAATATCCTCAAAAAAACCATTGACAAACTCGGATAACGTGATACACTGAGGGTGCATGTAATCTGACAGCAGCTCGGTACAAGGTCCATCCTGTGCGGCTACGGCGGTTTCGTGGTGTGCGGCGACAAGACGGCATCGACTGCATAGGTCCATATTGCGAAGGAGGAAACATGGCCATTCTTGTTGAGACCTGGGACCTGCGTGCGACAGGAGAGCAAGTGAAAGCCTATGGCGCCAAGGCGCATGACTGGATCTCGACGATCCTAAAGCAACCGGGGGTTACGGAGTACTGCGCCTATAGGTCCCCTTACCTCGATATGCGGGGGACCATGAGCTACATCAAGTTCGACACCCTGGCCTCCGCCCAGAAGTGGCTCCAATCCGAGACTCGTGCGGCGATGGGGTGGGAGATGGACGCCCTGGGGTGTCGCAACTTTACGAGCCAGCTTTTCGACGCTTCTCTTTTGGTGCCCGAGCCGCTGAAGCCGAGCCGTTAGCATCGCAATCGGCTGGTAGGGGCGCGACCGCCATCTCGCGCCTGGGGACTGGTCAGCGGGAGACGCGGGATCTCCCACCAATGAACACCGATGGGGGAGGATGAACACGGATAGGAAGTTTGGGGGGCCTATCCGTTTTGATCCCGTTTGGTCGGCGTTTATCGGCGTCATTCCTCGATCTAGACCCAAGGACCGCGCAGCCCGCGCGGTGTGGTGGGCTGTGCTATTTGCGTCTTCGCCTTCGCCCCCGACCATCGAAC
>CAYQDH010000251.1:2923-6060 GCA_964416075.1 uncultured Anaerolineales bacterium
TGCGTCAAGCGCGGCAGTATCCTACAATACCTGCAAAGCTCCTATCCCACACACCATCGTCGCCCAGTCCAGTGGCATTCTGCCTGACGCTGGAGGCAGGGTGCGTTAGGATGCGCCGAGACATGGAGTGCTGTGTATGTCGGCATGGCGAGGAACGGGATCCGGCAGGAGAGGGAACAAGTGTTCACCACACCATCCGAACTGCGAGTATGGATCTATTCCCGCGCGGCGTTCGCTGTCGAGGCCCGCGCGAAGGCCCTGGTGGAATACCTGATCAGCCACACCGAGTTCGCACCGAACCGGTTTGGGCCCTATGAGCTGTTCCAGCCGCCGCGGCGCGTGCCCGAGTTCCCCTTCCGAGTGGTACCGCCTACCCCAAAGCCGGTAGACCGGGAAATAGCAGAGGCCAAGCAGGCATTCGAGAACATGGAGCCAACGCTGGTGCGGGCGGAAGAATTGACCTTGGTCTTTCGTGGAGAAGGCGGCATCACCAAGGTAACGGTGGGACCCCATGGGCACGTGGCGTACTGGCCCGGCGTCAACCTGTGACCGTTGGCAGCAAGATCAGTTTTTCCTCTTCCCCCTGCCCTTGTCTCCTACCCCCACACGCGCTACAATCCCCGCATACACATCCACCCCGGAGGCGCACCCATGAACGGACGAGAGCGCTATGCGGCGGTCTATGGCGGCGAGCGGCCCGATCACCTGCCCATCCAGGGCGTGGGCCCCTGGGGCGAGACGTTGCAGCGCTGGCGCGCCGAGGGCCTGGGCCCCGACGCCGACCTCAACGAGACGTTGGGCCTGGCCAGCGACGACGCCCTGCGCCTGCCCCTGAGCATGAACATGGAGCCCCCCTTCCCCATCACCGTGCTGGAGATGGGAGATGATTATGTCACGCTGATCGACGAGTTCGGCGTGACCAAGCGGCTGTTACGCAGCGATTACGACCGCTCGCAGGGATTCAAGTTCAACGCCGGGATGACCTCCTCCATGGCGCACTGGATCGATTTCCCCGTCACGGACCTGCGCTCGTGGAAGGCGATCTACGAGCAGCGCTTCCAGCCCACGGTAGCCGCGCGCCTGCCCGAGGATTGGCCGGAGCGCCAGGGCGACTTTATCCAGCGCTCGCGCACGCGCTGGGTGAGCCATTTCGCCTTTCCCTTTGGCGGCCTCTTTAGCGCCTGCCGCGAGCTGCTCGGCTGGCCCCGCCTGGCCTATGTCCTGGCCGACGACCCCGCGCTGATCCATACCATCGTCCGCGACCTGTGCGGCTTTTACATCGAGTCGTGGTTCATCATGCTGGGCGAGGTGCGGCTGGACCAGATCACCTTCTTCGAGGATATGTGTTCCACCCAGGCGCCGCTCATCAGCCCAGCCACCTTCCGCGAGTTCTTTGCCCCCGGCTACCGCATGCTGATCGGGATGTTGCGCTGGATGGGCGTGCAGCAGTTCTTTGTCGATAGCGACGGCAACGCCACCGGGATGATCCCCGAATTCGTGGCCTGCGGCGTGACGGGCGTGCACCCCTGCGAGGTGAACGCGGGGATGGACGTGGGCGCTTTGCGCGAGGCCTTCCCCACCCTGAACCTCAACGGGGGGATCGACAAGCGCGCCCTGGCCCGTGGCCGAGAGGCCATCGACGCCGAGCTAGAGCGCTGCTTCCGCGTGGCCTGGGCGCAGGGGCGCTACACCCCCTCGCTCGATCACGGCGCCCCGCCCGACATCCCTTGGGACAACGTGCGCTATTACGCCGACCGTTACCGAGAGCACTGCCTGTTTCCCCGGTGACGGAACCGGATTGTACTGATTGCAGGATGGGCAACAGGGCAGGTATGACACGGGGCGTCGTCGCATTGGTGGAGAAAGGTGGGACACAACATGGCTCTTTTTGGTCCTCCCAACATCGAAAAGCTCAAAGCAAGGCGTGACGTGCAAGGCCTGATCGGGGCGCTGAATTACAAGAAGGGCCACCCCAATGGCCAGAATACTCGTTGGCAGGCTGCCTCGGCGCTGGGCGAAGTGGGCGACGCCAGGGCGGCCGAGCCGCTCATCGACGCCCTCAACGAAGAGTACATACGCAACAAGGCCAGAGAAGCGCTGGTCAAGATTGGGGCGCCTTGCGTGGAGCCGCTCATTGCCGCTCTCATGGATAGCAGATCCCCGGTGCGTGGACAAGCTACATATGCCCTGTGGGATATCGCAGAAGGGAGCAAGGACAAGCAACCACTCAAGAAGGCGGTTGAGCCGCTCATTTCGGCGCTTGCCGACGCAGACCGGGTGGTGCGAGCAAACGCAGCAGGCAGCCTGGGGGAGTTGGCAGACGAACGAGCGATCAAGCCGCTCATGGGCATGCTAGAGGACATGGATTCCAGTGTTCGCCACAATGCCATATGGGCGTTGGGCCATATGGCAGACAGCAGGGCAATCGAGGCGCTCAGAGATGCCCTCAAGGATTCGGTTACAGACCTGCGGCGGCTCGCTGTTTGGGCTTTGGGCAGAATCGGGGGCGCGGGAGTGACGGAGCCACTGGTATCCACCCTGAAAGACCAGGATCAGCGCGTTCGGGAGAGCGCGCTGGAGGCTCTGGAGGGACTGGGGTGGCAGCCGGACCATACTGAAGCTGGAGCACGTTACTGGATTGCGAAATGCGAATGGGCCAGGTGCGTCGAGATTGGCCCAGCGGCTATCCCGCCCCTGGTAGATTCGCTTGGTTACGATGACTTGAAAACCTCCGATCGCAGAGCTATCTATAATCTGCTCGCGAAGCTGGGCTGGGAACCCACGGATCCGCAGCAAGCTATTCCTTGCTGGCTTGAGCGCCGGGCATGGGCCAAGCTCGCCTCTCTAGGAGCCGATGCAGTCGTGCCTCTGGTCAGCGTTGCGCTGCGCGAAATCGATGAAGCGAAGCTGAGCGAACCCTATCCTCCGACCGTTAAGGGAATTGGGCGGACTTTGATAAAGATCGGCGATCCGGCAGTGGACGCGCTTATCCCCTTGCTGGAAGTGAAGGGCACGCAGCCACAGGCCTGGGATTCGAGGGGCGGCCCTGACGCATGGGTGCTCAGCAAAGACCAGAGGGTCGCGGCCTGGGCGGCAGAAGTGCTCAGAGACATCCCGGCTGAGCGCGCAGCTGTTCC
>CAYQDH010000251.1:6070-8009 GCA_964416075.1 uncultured Anaerolineales bacterium
CCGCTAGCAGAGGCATACATCTATGCCTACGAGCACAACAACGTTGGGTACAGGGATGTCTTCATGGCCGCATTGCGAGAGAGCGTTGGAGCAGATGCCAAGCCCCTGATCACGGTCCTGCAAAAAGGGCGACATGGCCACCGTGGGGTTGCTGATCTCATCTACTGGCTGGGCGGCCTGGGCGACCCTTCAGCAGTGCCTGCGATACGCCCCTATGCGAACCTCGGCAGCAGGCAAAATCCTGACGCTCGGGCGGCCATCTGGGCGCTGGGAGAGCTGCGCGACATGAGCGCAGCGCCGTTCCTGATCTCGTTGCTCGAGAAGCCTATGGTCCACGACCGCGCCGCCGTGGCGGTCGCACTGGGCAAGCTCGGCGATCCGTCGGCGGTGCCTCATCTGCTTGCTTTGCTCTCAGAACCGGAACGACACATCGTAGCCCAAGCCCTGGGCAGTATAAGAGACCCGCGAGTTGCCGATGCGCTTTTGGCTCTGCTGAATGCCAAAGACCCTTTGATGCGCGGCAGCGTATACCATGGGTTGGGAGATCAGGGCGATCCGCGCGCGGTCGCGCCGCTGATCCACGCATTGTTGCATGAGCGAGCGTGGAGCGAGAGGGCAAAGGCCGCTGAAGCTCTCGGCAAGTTGGGGGAGCCAAGTGCCATCGAGCCATTGGCTCAGGTGCTTAGAGAGCCCCCACCGTCAGAATCCTATAAGGACCTGTATGCGACTACGCCTTTCTGGCCTGTGGGTGAGGAGCCTCCGGGTCCTTCGGCGGACTATGAGAGGATGATCGCTGCCGCCAAGACGGCCCTGGCCAAGCTTGGTGCGGCTCAGGGCACTTGACCATCGCGGGTATTTCGCAATTCCAGGAACGAAGGAGAACCATGAAGGTCTTTATAGCGGTGGACATGGAAGGGATTGCCGGGCTGGTGCAATGGGACAATGAGCAGCGCGACCTGCAGCGACGTTTGATGACCGAGGAGGTCAACGCCGCGGCGCGGGGCGCCTTTGCCGCTGGGGCCACGGAGATCCTGGCGGGCGAGAGCCACGGCAATATGCGCAACATCCTGCCCGAGTCTCTCGACCCGCGGGTGAGCTTTTTCACCGGGCAGCCCAAGCCGATGAACCACGCCGGGGGCGTCGACGCGAGCTTTGACCTGGCGATGTTCGTAGGCTATCACGCCCGGGCGGGCACCCTGCACGCTGTGATGTGCCACACCTACTCGGGGATCATCTACTCCCTGTCATTCAATGGGGTGGAGGTGGGGGAGATCGGCGCGGACGCGGCGCTGTGCGGTTACCACGGCGTGCCGGTGGGGCTGGTGGCCGGGGACCGGGCAGCCTGCGAGGAGGCCGTCGCGCTGTTGGGCTCCGTGGTGACCGTGCCGGTCAAAGATGGCGTGGGGCGCTCGGCGGCGCGCTGCCTGCCCCTGGCCGTGGCTCGCCAGCGCATCGAGGACGGGGCGGCGGAGGCCGTGCGTCGCGCGAAAGGGTTCAAACCCTATGTCTTTCAGCCCCCCGTGACGGCCCAGGTGGCTTTTACCGATCCCTCGTACGCCGATACGGTGGAGCACCTGGACTGGCTCACCCGCGTGGATGGGCGCACGATCCGCTACCAGGCGCCGGATTACCTGGCGGCGTTCGAGCGGTTCAATGCGCTGATGTTTTTGGCGCCGACGATACGATAGCCCTCATCCCCCCGCCCTTCTCCCACGAACAGCGTGGGAGAAGGGAGCCGGAGGTGGCCTCCAAACCATGGGAAAGGAGCTAGCAAGGGTAGCCCAGCGGCCCCGGGTTCCACGAACAGCGTGGGAGAAGGGAGCCGGAGGTGGCCTCCAAACCATGGGAAAGGAGCTAGCAAGGGTAGCCCAGCGGCCCCGGGTTCCACGAACAGCGTGGGAGAAGGGAGCCGGAGGTGGCCTCCAAACCATGGGAAAGG
>CAYQDH010000252.1:0-6413 GCA_964416075.1 uncultured Anaerolineales bacterium
GGCGCCCTCCTCGGTCGAGATGCGGCCCGCGCGGCGGTCGGTGATGATCCCGTTATCATCGACCGTGCAAAAATTGCCGCGAATCGCTACGTCGCCCGGATTGACCTGCAAGCCAATGCCGGTCGCCACCTGTGTGTCTATCCCACGCGGGCGGAGACGCTGCTGGTCAAGATTGCGACCGCTGAGGGCCTGGTGGGTTGGGGAGAAGCACACTCGCCCCCCACCCCGCGCGTGAGCCAGGCATTGGTGGAGGATCTCCTGGCCCCCCAGTTGCTGGGACAGGACCCGTTAGCTATCGAGGCCCATTGGGACCGCTTGTACCACTCGATGCGCCTGCGCGGCCACAACAGTGGGTTCATGATGGAGGCGCTGGCTGGCGTCGATATTGCCCTCTGGGATCTGGCGGGCAAGGCGCTCGGCCAGCCTATCTATCGCTTGTTGGGCGGGCCCTTCCGCCACAGCGGCGATGGCCCGCCGCGGGTGCCGTGCTACGCATCCGGTGTGCCCGGCAATACCCTGGAGGAACGTCTGGAGGCCGCCCACAGGCACGTGGCCAACGGATTCAGCGCCCTGAAGCTGTCCATCGGCCGCGCCAACATGGAGCAGGACCTCCGGCAGGTGGAGACGATCGCCTCGGCCCTCAAAGGTCGGGCGCAATTGCTGGTGGATGCCCACGGCGGGTACGACACCCGCTCTGTGGTGCCCGCTGCGCGACGCATGCAGGACGCGGGCGTGCGCTGGCTGGAAGACCCTCTGCCGCCCGAGGACGTGCAGGGCTATGTGGCCTTGTGCGCCGCCATGGAGATGCCCATCGCCAGTGGGGAAACCGAGTGCACGCGCTGGCAGTTCCATGAAAAGCTGGACCGGCGTGCGGCGGATGTAATCCTGCCCGATATCTGCCGCGCCGGCGGGATCTCCGAAGGGCGCAAGATCGCCGCGCTGGCCGACCTGTTCAACGTGCCCTGGTGCGCTCATGTCAGCATCGGCTCCTGGGTGCACCTGGCAGCCGCTCTGCACCTGGCCGTAGCCACGCCCAACTTTTTGCTGTGCGAGTATCCGAACCCGCTCTCGGCCAACCCCTTGGGCGATGCCCTCCTGCTCAAGCCGGTGCACTACGAAGCGGGTTTTCTGACCGTGCCGGATGGGCCGGGCTTGGGCATCACCTTTGACGAGGAGATTCTGGCGCGCTATCTAGTCTGAGGCTAGTAGAGCGTTGCCGCAGAGGAACACTTGCTAGCGCACAGCGTTACGGCAGACGCCTGCCACTACCTGCCCCGGCCCTGAGTGGCTGGAGCGCCACAACATATCGAGCCAAGCCGCTTCATTTCCTATCACAACACGAGGAAGGACAAAATGATCGAACCAGAGATGATCGCCGACTATCAGTGTATTACGGGCGAGGGACCCATGTGGCACCCCATAGAAAAACGCGTCTATTGGGTGGATATCCCCCAGGGACGCATGTTCCGCTACGACCCGGCCACAGGCAAACACGAGCAGTTCTACCAAGGCGCTGTGGTGGGCGGCTACACCATCCAGGCAGATGGTGCTTTGCTCCTCTTTATGGAAAAGGGAGCCATCAAGATATGGCGAGATGGGCAGTTGAGCACCGTAGTGGAGGAGATCCCCCAAGAGCGCGGTAGCCGTTTCAACGATGTCTTTGCCGACACCATGGGCCGTGTCTACTGCGGCACCATGCCCACCAGCAGGGAGCAACTAGGCAGCCTCTACCGCCTGGATACCGATGGCAAGCTCACCAGGCTATTTGGAGGCATCAGCTGCTCCAACGGCATGGGCTTTACCCCTGATCGCAAGCAGATGTACTATACCGACACGATGGCGCACGAGATCTACATCTTTGACTATGACGAGCCCACGGGAGATATCACCAACAAACGCGTCTTTGTCCATACCCCCGATGACCCGTCTGAGGGCATGCCCGACGGCATGACCGTGGATGCCCAAGGGTACGTTTGGGGTGCGCGTTGGGATGGCGGTTGCCTAGTGCGCTACAATCCCCAGGGGCAGGAAGTCATGCGTATCGCCTTCCCCGCCAAAAAAGTCTCCAGCGTCATCTTTGGCGGCGACGACTATATGGACATGTATGTCACCTGCGCCGGGGGAAACCAGAAGGACAAGGATGGATGGGGCGCGGGGGCCTTGTTCCGCGTGCGTGCGGGGATCCGCGGCGTGCCCGAGTACTTTTCAAAAGTGCTGCTCTAGCTGCGCTGCGCCAGGAGCTGCGCGAGCTTCTTAATCTCGTCGGCGTGCCCCGCGTACAGAGCTAAGCAACGAAGGGAGTGACGGATGATCGGTATATCGTTTCATTCGGGAGGCCTGGTAGACAAGCCTCTGCCCTGGGTCATCGAGCACCTGGGTCAGGTCGGCTACGATGCCATCGAGATCGTCTGTGGTCCCCAGGCGCACATCCGCACCGGCGAGCCATTGGCTCCCCAACTGGCCCAGACTAGGACGCTTCTGGCCCAGCACGGGCTTGCTGTGTCGGCCATCAACCCCTACACCATGCCCGCCATGGTCAACCTGGCCAAGGAGGATCGGGATAAAGCGATCAGCTTCTGGAGCTTGTTAATGGACATCGCCGTGGAGATGCAATGTCCAAACGTCAACTTTTTGCCGGGCTGGCTTCCGGACGGCGACTCTGAAGCATGGAAGCTGCTCATCGATGTTCTAAAGGTGCTGACCCAGCGCGCTGAGCAGATGGGCCTGAACCTGGCCATCCACAACCACGAGAGTATGATTATCGACTCGCCCGACAAGTGCCTACTCTTGATCGAGCAGGTGGGATCACCTGCCCTGAAGGTGCTTTGCGATATCACCAACTTTTACATCCTCGGCGGCGACGTGGCCCAGGCAGTACATCGTGTCGCGCCGCATATCGTCCACTGCCACGAAAAGGGCGTAAAGGGCAAGTACCCATACGCCGAATTCATCCCCGCCGGCGATGAGGGCGATCAGTTCGATTTCGACGCCTTTGCTGTCGCGCTCGGCGAGATAGGTTACGACCGCTATATTAGTGTCGAGTGTTTTAGTTGGCAGCGCGCGGAGAAGACCCAAATAGCCTACGATATGATCAGTCGGCGCCTCAAGGCGCTCGGCTTGCGCAACGGGCGCTAGGTCCAAGCCCGGGGGACACCCCACCCGGGGTACCCCCGGCCCTCAAGGGAGAGGCCCTGCGCCAAGACGACAGAAAAGGAGCACGACGCCATGCGTGTTATCGACCCGCACGTTCATGTCTGGAAAAGCGACACCGTCTTCCCTTGGGCGCCGGAAACCACGCAGCCTCCCAAAGAGGATGCTACGCCGGAGATGCTCCTGCAGATGATGCAGGCCCATGGCGTAGAGCGAACGGTCCTCGTCCAGGTTATCTACTATCGCTGGGATAACCGGTACACAGCTCAAGCGCTTGACCTCTATCCTCAGCAATTCGCGGGCGTGTGCCGGGTGAATCCCCTGGACCGCGCCGCGCCCGACCACCTGAGCTACTGGACCGAAGAACGCGGCTTTCAGGGTGTCCGCCTCAGCCCCGCCACCGATGCCGCCGGCGATTGGTTCCAGGGCCCCCTAATGGACCCCATCTTTGCCAGAGCTGCCCAGTTGCACGTCCCCATGCTGATCCTCACGGGCCCCACCCGCCTCCCAGACCTGGCGGCTATCCTTGAGCGGCATCCGGACCTGGATGTGGTGATCGACCATATGGCCGATTGCCCTCCTGATCGCCCGGACCTGGTCGCCCTTTTGCTGGACATGGCCCGCTACCCAAGGGTCTACGTGAAAATCAGCCATACCTGGTCACTATCCCGCGAGCCCTATCCCTGGCGCGACACGCACGACCTAGTGCAGAGGGTCTACCAGGCCTTTGGTGCTCAACGGATCATGTGGGGCACCGATTGGCCCATGTGCCTGCAAAAGACCACCTACGGCCGGACCCTGTCAGTGGTGCGTGACGAGATGAAATTCATCGCCGCCGATGATATGCCCTGGGTCTTGGGCCAGACTGCACTCAAGCTATGGTCTTTTGATCGCCGATCGTGAGCAGTCGCGGCGCTGCCTGGCGTTAAGTTGTATATCTGTTCACTGAAACTCGCTGTGATCTATGCGTTTTGGGTCGCCCATTTCGCTGTCTGCATTGTTGAAATCGTTTTTTGGCCCATTTTCAAGTATGGGACATCCCCTTACCTATTGCAACGCGGCCCGATTCTGTTATAATGTTAGATAGTCAGGAGGCGGACCTGGTCCCTAATCGGAAGCATGACGAGGCACAGGGACCGAACCGCCGGTACATCCTAGTGGCCCGCTGGCAGGTCAGTCACCAGCGACGACCAACACACGGCGATGCGGCGATAGATGGGCATGATGCCCTTGTCGCTCGTAAGAACGGTCTCAACGTAGATTCCGAACTCGACCAAATGGAGGGACAAGTCACGATGGTAGCTCTAGCTCGTCGGCTCGCACATAATGGGAGCCCTAGGCGCAGGCGCCAGGCTGCGTTTGGCTCATTGGCCTTGGTGATCACCCTGATCTTGCTTGGCCTGCCGGCATTTGCCGACATGGCACGAGAGCCCGCTCTTCCGTGTGGCGCCCTTGCCGAGGCGGCAGCCGAGGCTCCGTTGCACGAATTGATCACCGCACCGATCGTCGACACATACATCGACCAGTACGATGGCACCAAAAACGTGGACCACAGCGCCGAACCCAAGCTGCGGTTGCGGCAAGCGGAGAATGGCGAGGCCGACATCCTGCTCCAGTTCGACCTTGGTGGTATCCCCGCAGATGCTATCATTCAGAGTGTGGAACTGGAGATGCATGCGGTCTATGCCCGCCCCGCGTTGGGTCCGGAAAACGTCCCGGGCGTCGCACTCTATCGCCTTTTTAGACCGTGGTGTGCTGACGCTGACTGGGCCCGTTATTGCCAATCCGGCCAGTGGTGCCTGCCGGGTGCGGAGGGTGTTGAGGGTGATTGTGCTGCCGATCCAGATCGTGGGCCCGAACACATCAACGCCCAGATGAGTGTGGAGGACGGGCTGTTCAAGCTCAAGGTTCACTCTGCTAGCTATGATACGCTCGCTCAGTGGGTGCAAGCATGGGTCTCCGGAGAATACCCCAACGAAGGCCTCCTCCTGGAACTGACCCAGCCGGTGAAAGACGTTCAGCATGTCGACTTTGCCGGTTCTGGGTACTTTGGTTTTCCCGAAGCCTCTGCCCCGTTGCTCAAGGTGGTTTTCACCGAACCCATCCCAACCGGTGATATCGGCGGGGTAATCTGGCTGGATAAGAATGCCAACAATGTCCGGGACACCGAACTGGGCGAGAAGCCACTTGGCGGCATAAAGGTGGAGCTGCTCGAGAACGACTGCGAGACGGTCCTGTATGAGATGAACACCAACGCCTGTGGCGAGTATATGTTCCCCCGTATCGAGGCTGACAACTATTGCCTGCGCTTCACGCCTCCGGAGGGCTATCTCTTCTCCCCCGGCAGCGGCGTCAATCCCGCAACCGGGATCGAGGGCCCTATCACCCTGGCACCCGGCGAAAAGCGGCTATCGGAAGACGTGGGCATGTTTGCCGAAGGCATGGTCCTGTACTTCCCGATCTTCACCAACAGGGGCACCTTTTGGCCCTGATGGCTAACGGGGAGGGTCCCCGTTAGGCCCGCCTCACGTGGCATATCGTGGGAGCGGGGTCTATAGCGCTTTACACTTTTTTGGCCTTGTTCCGCACCAGCCGGGTGGCTATAGAATAGCCACCCGGCTTTTGTTGGGAGCGAGCAGGCGGTGAAAAAGGCACGTGTACTAGCCCCCCTGAGGCCCAGGGCTTTGCCATTGTCGCGGTTATGTCATTCTGAGCGAAGCGAAGAATCCCCGTTTACTATCGCAGAGTCCCTTCGTTTGCACTCTGGGTGACAATCACGGCGACTTAAAGCAAACCCTGCTAGAGGCCGATTCACTCTTGACAGGCCGATCCTTTTCCATATAGTGGCGCGGTGACCATATCCCACGGCAAAGGATGAAAGCATGCACTCTCTTACTCTGAAACGAAGCAGCCTCGCACCATGTGCCCAAGTCGTCGGCGCGCTCCTTTTCGCTCTCCTCACCATGATCAGCGCCCGCACCAGCATATGGCTGCCCTTTTCACCCGTGCCCTTGACGCTTCAGGTCCTCGTCGTCGTGCTGAGCGGGTTTGTATTGGGCAGCAGGGCCGGCGCACTGGCCCAACTGTTCTACCTGCAGGCCGTGCTTCTCGGAGCACCTGCCACCGCTTCGGCCATAGGTGGTCCTGCGGCCCTCTTGGGTCCCACCGCGGGCTACCTGTGGGCTTTTCCCGTCGCCGCTTTTGTCGCGGGATGGCTGGCCCGCGGGGTCATAGGCCACCAGATTCTGGGGCGTGCACTGGGG
>CAYQDH010000252.1:6423-7954 GCA_964416075.1 uncultured Anaerolineales bacterium
GTCTATGTGATGGGCGGGGCTTGGTTGAGTTGCTTCGTGGGTGGCCTGGCTCAGGCATGGAACCTGGGTATCGCGCCCTTTGTTGTTGCTGATCTCGCCAAGGTGATCCTGGCCGCGGCGGCGTTCTCCGTGCGCATCCGTTAATTGCCCGGGCTGGGTTTGGCGCGTCCTCCGGATAAGGCGGGGGCGCGCGCCTCCCTTTTCGCCGCGTTCTTGGGCGCCGCTTGCCACAGCGAAGGAGGTCTGCGCCATGGATGAGGTTCTATTGCTCCTCAATGGACGAGTCCGTACGTTCGACCCAGATCACCCACGGGCCACAGCGCTCGCGCTGTGGGGAGGCAGGATCGTCTACGTGGGAGATGATGAGGGCGCGCGGCAGACGGCCGGTCACCTAGCACCAAGCAAGACCATCGACCTGCATGGGGCGACGATCATTCCCGGGCTCACTGATGCGCATATGCACTTGGAAGGTTTCGCCCTGGGTTTGCAGCGTGTGAACGCCGAAACGCCTACCATCGAGGAAGCGCTGGCGCGGGTGGCGCAGCGGAACGCATCCGCGTCCGAGGGAGAATGGATCCTGGGCTTTGGCTGGAACCACAACGCCTGGGGAGGCGAGTTCCCCCGCGCTTTGCAACTCGACAACGTGGCTCCCAACAACCCGGTCTGCCTCACCGCCAAGAGCGGTCACGCCGTATGGGTCAACACGACGGCGCTGCGCATGGCGCAAGTCACCGCCGAGACCCCCGACCCCCCGGGCGGCCAAATCGTGCGCGATGCCTTGGGCCAACCTACGGGGATCCTGCTCGAAGAAGCGATTTCCCTGGTAGACGCTCTGATCCCCCAGCCGATCCTGGAAGCCATCGTCGAGGCCATGCACCGCGCGTTGGCCGTAGCCAATAGGGCAGGACTGACGGGCGTGCATGACATGGATGGCCCTTCGGCTTTTCGCGCCGAGCAAATACTCTGCAAGAGCGGCATGCTGTCGTTGCGCATCACCAAGAGCATTGCCTTTGACTACCTGGACGAGTCCATCGCCCTGGGCCTGCGGAGCGGCTTTGGCGACGATTGGCTGCGCATCGGCCCGGTCAAGATCTTTGCCGACGGCGCCCTCGGTCCGCGCACAGCCTGGATGATCGAGGGCTATGACAGCGCGCCGGAGGAAACAGGTATCTCGGTCAACGACCCAGAAACGATCTTGGAGGGTGTGCGTCGGGCCAACGCCGCGGGTCTCGCTTGCGCCACCCATGCCATCGGCGACCGCGCCGTCAGGCAAGTCATCGATATCTATGCCACTCTTTCCCCCGAGAATAAGGAGCGAGGGTTGCGTAACCGCATCGAACACGTGCAACTAGTGCACCCCGCGGACCAAGACCGGCTGGCCCGCCACGGGATCATTGCTTCGATGCAGCCCATTCACGCGACATCCGATATGCTCATGGCCGACCGGCATTGGGGCAAGCGATGCGCGGGAGCCTATGCCTTGAAGACGATGCTCAAGCATGGCACAGTACTGGCGCTCGGCTCTGATTGC
>CAYQDH010000253.1:0-7935 GCA_964416075.1 uncultured Anaerolineales bacterium
CGCCACGCCGTCCGGCGGCACATTGCCGAGAATCATGGGGGCGGGGTAGTTGAGCGCGCCATCGCTGAGGGCGATGAGCTCGACATCTCCCATGCGGCTCCTGTAGAACTGGGGTTCCGGTCGTTGCGCCATGTCGATTGCTCTCCTTTCCTTGCTCCTGTAGCGCAAGTTGCCAAACTTGCGCCGTTTGCTCTAGCCCGGACCTGTGCCGAGAGCCAAAGACTCCTCAGGCTGCCTCGCTGCTTGAGCGGGCAACGCAAGTTGGAAACTTGCGCTACGAAATCCCTATGTGCAACGCGGGCTCTGGCCCAGACCTGTAGCGCAAGTTTTTAACTTGCGGAGTCTGCTCGACGGCGAGTCTATGTAGGGCGTCGAAGGACCTCGGGCCGATTTCGTGCTCCAGCAGGCAACGCAAGTTGGAAACTTGCGCTACGGGAAACCCACGTGCGCCGCTGGCTCTGGCCCAGTCCTGTAGCGCAAGTTGCCTAACTTGCGCCGTTTGCTCTAGCACGGGTCTGCGACCAGAGCCGAATACGCCTCAGGCTGCCTGTCTGCTTGAGCAGTCTTCGCAAGTTGGAAACTTGCGCTACGGGAGACCGCACAGGCCTATTTGGGTGCGGGCAGGCTGCTGTTCCAGATGTCACGGTGCCACTTCCAGGCGCCGCCCTCTTGCTTCCAGACGACGATGTACTTGCCCTGGTCGGCGACCTGTCCCCCGGCGACCGAGAGGGTATACTTGCCCACCTCGACCGCTCCCGTGGGATAGGTTTCCAGCTCCGTGGTCTCCAGCGTGGCGCCCACGAGCCCCATATCCAGCGCCCCCTGCCAAAAGCCCTGGATGGCGGCCCGCCCGTTCATGGTCTCGCCGTTGGGCGGCAGGATGGCCGCATCCTCGGTGTAGACGGCCGCGGCTCCGGCGGCGTCACCACGGGCAAAGGCTTCCAGGAACCCACGATTGGCGGCCGCGATGGCCTCCGCGATCTTTTGTGGCGGCATGATCGGTGCTCCTTTCTGGTGGGGGGGCGCCGTTCGCGCCCCCCTTATCACATACCCCGTTGCGCGTCACTCCTCACTTGCCCAGCACGCGCCGGGCATACTCCTCGACCGTGGTCATCCGGATGGGGAACGTCCGCAGCGTCTGCCGCATGTCGATCGCATCGCCGTGCGCATAGCCCAACATGAGTCCGGGGAAGGTCTTGGCCAGGTCGTCCGTGGCCGTGGCCAGCTGCCCGGCGAGCGCCTCCTCGGGTACATACTGCACCGTGAAGGGCTTACCGCCCACCCTTTCAAAGATGCCCACCACCTGCAAGGGGGTGAGGGCCTGCGGGCCGCCCATCTCGATGGTGGCATTACGCGCCGCGGGGTTGTCCAGGCTGGCCACCGCGAACTGGGCCACGTCGTGGCGCGAGATCCAGCTGATGGGGTTTTGCCCGGAACCGTAGATAGCCGCCGTGGCGTTGGCCGCGTCAAAGCCGATCATCGGGCTGAGCCAGCTCTCCATAAAGTAGCTGGGACGCAGGATGGTGTAGGTTAGCCCACTGGCCTTGAGGCGCTCCTCCACCGCGCGCTTGGCCTGCGCGAGCGGGCACTCGACGTTGATGTTCTCCGAGAACGAGGTGTAGACCAAATGAGGTACCTTGGCGGCCGCCGCCGCGGCGATGAGGTTGGTCACGCCCTCAAGATCCACGTTCTGAATGGTGTTGTCCGGCGGCGCGTAGGTGTTGGGGCAGGCCGACACGGTGGAAATGACCGCCGTGACCCCGCGGCAGGCTGCCGCCAGCGAGGCCGGATCGTGCAGGTCGCCCTGCACAATCTCTGCACCCAAGCCCTTCAGTTGTTCCACTTTCGCTGCGTCCGCGGTAGGCCGCACCATGGCCCGCAGCGGTTTGCCCTGGGCCGCCATGAGGCGGCAGATCTCCGATCCTAGAGACCCTGTAGCACCTGCAACGAGGTTCATGGCTGCACTCCTTTCGCACTGGGAAAAGGACACGAGGACCTTGACCACAGTATAGCAGCGGATCGTTCCCAAATCGTTCCTTTGCTGCGCTCCTAACGTGGTCTTGCTGACAGCATATCACAGGGGCGTGGGGTTGCCATCGTTTGAAGGGTGTGCTTTGGCGTGACGGGACAAGGGGGGCAAGGGCGGGTGATGTGATATGAATGATGTAAGGCGGTCCGAGGCCCACCGCGCCACCATGAAGATTAACAGATTAATCACGGTAACGCGCCACATTGATAGGGTCTGGTCGACCGGCCAGGCGCGGCCATCATGAAAATCAACAAATCAATGCGGGAACGCGCCACACCTCAGCACAAGTCCGTGGTCAGCATCGCGCGCAAAGAGGATGAAGGATTGGTAGTTCGTTTCGGGCCAGAGCGCGTTTCGGGTGCCCAAGCGTGTTGTTTGCTCCAGTGAACCTCTACCCCCAATCCTTCATCCCTACACATAACGGTATTTTACATTAGAATATTGTTTTTATAGAGGTGGAGGAACCGGAGGCGAGACGCACTGTGATTCCGCAGTCATGGCTGGGCGGTGCCGTCGAGTGGACCCTGAGCATCTAGCGCGTTACCGGGTTGTCCAGGTTAGATTCATTATCGCGTTCGGCGCGGGGAACGCCCTGACGGGCGCACTACAAACGGGGGCTCGTTCGTAGTGCCAGGGCCAGCCAAGCTGGCCACGTTAGGCGTCTCTTTGCGTCTGGGATGCGCGCGGAACGCCCTGACGGGCGCACTACGAACGGATGCCCAAAGCGGCACCATGTCGTAAGGCGTAGGCGGTGGCATCCGCCCGGTTGCGGGCGTCGATCTTGTTGTAGATGGTGGCGACATGCCGCGAGACGGTGGGGACGGACAAGAGGAGGCGCTCGGCGATCTCTTTATTGGTCAGGCCGCCGGCGAGGAGGCGCAGCACCTCCACCTCGCGGGCGGTGAGGCCGCCCGGGTAGGCGGGCCTGGGTGTGGGGGGCGCCGGGGAGGCTGCGAGTTTCTCTTGCAGGGCTAGCGCGCGCTGTTCCCAATCCGTCATTTCCATGCGCTCCGCTGCGGAACGCCCGCGAAAGGCGCCCACCGCCCTATCCAGGAGCGCATCGATGCGCACCCGGTCGAGAGATCCGGCGCGGACCAGGGCCAGGGCCTCGTCATAGTCGATGATCGGCGCCACGTAGCGGTGCTGCTGTGTCTCGGCCCAGGCGCGCGCCTGGGCAAAGTACTGGCTGGCCTGATCCATCTGGCCGCCGAGCGCCGCCATGCGCGCCAACATCAGCTCGTGCGGCCCCCACCAGGCGCGACCCAGCCCGGCGTCCACCACGCCCCGGACCAAGCGGGCGCACGCGGCTGCGTACTCTGCCGCACCGAGGTCCCACACGGACATGGACAGCAGATGGACCGTCACGTTATGCAGGTACATCTTGGGGTCCACAGTCTCCAGGATGGGCACCAGCGCGGCCAACAGGCGACGGGCCTCGATCTCGTTCCCCGCCCGCACATGAGCATGGATAGCGTATCCGGCAGGAGCCAGCCCTACAGGCATTTGCGCCGTATCGCTATCCGTAGCCATACGCGAGAATTCCGCCGCTAACAGCGGCCAATCTGCTGTAAAGTAATAACCTAGCAGGTAAGGCAGCAGTGGCAGGAAGATCCGTAACCGGTGTTGGGTGCCGAGCTGCGCGACCATCTCCAAGATGCGGTCCGTGTTGGTGCGCACAGAGGGCAGGTCACCCACCGCCAGGCGTCGCAGCGGCACCCAGCCGATCGCCTCGGATTTCATCGAACAGCGCGGTGGGCCAAATATCCATCGAGGCCAGCGTCATCGCCTTCGAGCTGGCGCCTCGTCCGGCCCAAGCGAGAGCGGCAATGCCTCAAGTCGGCGGGCGCCCGAGCTACGCCACCGCTGCCGCCTGATGGATGAGCGTGATCCAACACCAAGACACCAAGGGCATCAAGGGAAGACGCGGGGACTCGGACTAGAAGACACGGAGATGGGGAGACTCGGGGATTTTCTCCGCGTCCCCGTGTCCCCCCGTCCCCGCGTCCTTTTCCCCCTAGTAGATCACCTTGTTCAGCGGGTACTCGATGATCCCCGAGGCGCCGGCGCGCTTTAATTTGGGGATCAGGTCGCGCACGGTGGGCGCGTCGGTGATCACCTCCAGCGCCACCCAGTCGGCGTCGGTCTGGTTGGAGATGGTGGGGGTGTGCAGAGCGGGGAGCTCGGCCACCACCTCGTCCAGGCGGTTGCGGGGGACGTTCATCTTGAGCCCCACCTTGGCCTCCGCCTCCAGCGCGCCCACGAGCAAGATGGCCAGGCGCTCGATCTTGTCGCGCTTCCAGGGGTCGGCCCAGGCGGCCTTGTTGGCGATGAGCTTGGTGTTCGATTCCACCACCGTATCCACGATGCGCAGCCGGTTGGCGCGCAAGGAGGAGCCCGTCTCGGTGCCCTCGACGATGGCGTCCACCAGGTTGGGGGCCTTGATCTCCGTGGCGCCCCAGGAGTACTCGACCTCGGCGTGCACGCCGTGCTTGGCCAGGTAGCGCCGCGTGGCCTCCACCAGCTCGGTAGCGATGCGCTTGCCCTCCAGGTCCTTGACGGTGTGGATATCCGAATTCTCGGGCACCGCCACCACCCAGCGATACTTGCGCGTGGTGGCCTTGCTATAGACCAGGTCCGCCACCTCCACCACGTCGGCATCGTTCTCCACGATCCAGTCCTTGCCCGTGAGCGCCACGTCCAGCAGGCCACGCTCCACATAGCGGGCCATCTCCTGGGCGCGGAACATCACGCACTCGATCTCGGGGTCATCGATGCTGGGGATGTAAGAGCGGTCCGAGACCACGACGCGATAGCCGGCCTTGCCGAAAAGGCGCACGGTCGACTCTTGCAGGCTGCCCTTGGGGATGCCCAGCTTCAGTATGTTCGTCCCTGTCATGCTTACTCCTGTCAAAGATCAGAATCTTACCGCGAAGACGCAAAGAACGCGAAGAAAGACGGGTCCTGTTTTTTCTTCTTCCTTTGCGCCCTTGGCGCCTTGGCGGTAAGCTCCTAGTCCGCGAACTCGAGGTGGTCGCCGACGATGCGGCGATAGTAACAGCTTGGGCGCGTCTTGCCCGCGGCGTCCACGGTGTGGCAGGCGCCCTTGCCCTGTGGGCGCACGAGGTAGAGCAGCGAGTTCTGCTCGCAATTGACGCGCATCTCGACGAGCTGCAGCGTGTCGCCCGAGGTAGCGCCCTTGACCCACAGCTCGTTGCGCGAGGTGCTCCAGAAGGCGGCCACGCCGTGCTCCATGGTATAGCGCAGGGCGGCCTCATTGGCATAGGCGATGATCAGCAGCTCCTTGCTGTCGGCGTCCTGCACGGCCACGGGGATGACGGCCTCGGCGATGCGCGCCACCTGGCGCAGCTTGTCAAAGTCGAGCAGCAGTTGGCCGCCCTCTTCCAGCGTTTTCGAATCGATTTTGGGCATTGCGTACCTCCGGGATTAACCAAGGCACTAGGCCATGGTGGCCAGCATCTCTTGGGTGACGGGATAGCGCAACGGCTGGCCGCCGAAAAAGCGCTCGACCTCGTCGATGGTCAGGGTGATCAGGCCGCTGTAGGCATCCCGGCTAAAGCCGGCGACGTGCGGCGTGAGCAGGACGTTATCCAGGCGGCGCAAGGGATGGTCGGCGGGCAAGGGCTCCTGGTCGTACACGTCGAGCGCGGCCCAAAAGCGCCCGCGCGACAATTCGGCCAGCAGGGCCTCCTGGTCCACCACCCAGCTGCGGGCGGTGTTGACGAACACGGCGCCATCCTGGATGAGGGCCAGCTCGCGGGCGCCCAGCAGGTGATGGGTCTCGGGCGTGACGGGCAGGTGCACCGAGATGACCGGGCAAGTGGAGAGGACGGTGTCCAGGTCGGCCTTGTGCAGGGCGAGCGAGGCGGCGCGCTCGTCGGAAAAGTAGGGGTCGTAGACCCACACCTGGGCGCCCACGGCGCGAAAGAGGCGCGCGGAGCGCTGGCCGACATAGCCCATGCCCAGCAAGCCCACCTTGCGGCCGGCGATCTCGTAGATGGGCCAATCGCGGCAGGAGGGCCACTGCACGCCACTCTTCATCTGCAAGTCCAGCTCGTGCGCGCGGCGCAGGCCCATCATGGCCGCCAGGAGCGAGAACTCGGCCACCGAGTCGGCGATGCGGCTGGCGGCGTGGGTGACGGCGATGCCGCGGTCGTAGACGGCGGGGGTGATGAACCCCTTGACCGAGCCCGCCGAGTGGGCGATGAGGCGCAGGCGGTCGGCGCCGCGCAGGACCTCCTCGGTGAGCGGGACGATGCCCCAACCGGTGATCAGGGCGTCCATGCCGGGAAGGTGGGCGGCGATCTCCTGGGCGGTCCAGTTGCGCCCGTCCTCGTTGGCGGTGACGATGGCCAGCTCATGCAGCTTGGCCCAGGATTCGGGCGTGACCAGCGTGCCGCGCACGGGCTGGGGCACGGTGACGAGCACATGCGGTTTGTCCATGGGATTCCCCCTGGGGTGGAAGGATACGGGTAATAGGGGATAGGATAGCATGAGGGGGGGAAGAGGTCAAGTTGGATGTGGCTGCTGCTGCTGTGCAAGGAGCGTCCGGGCTAGGCAGGGTTGCGCCGCTCGAGGGCCGGCGCTAGAGGCAAAGAGGCTGAAGGATGGCCCGATAGCGTGCAGAGTGCCAGAGTCAGCCTCTTCCGGCCATCCTTCAGCCCTACAATTTGCGATTTATACCGCGGAGTCTATCTATTTTTCTTTTTTCCGTGTTTTCTGTGTATTCCGTGGTTTCTCTTTCCCCTCCCCGCATCACGCCCTACCGGGCCAGCGCTGCGCCAACGGGGGGAGCGGAGGAGGCGGGCAGGATGCCCGCCCTACAGGGATGTCACCGCGGCCAGCGCCCCGGCAAGAGGGGGAAGGCCGGGAAGGGCGCGTGCGGCTCGGCCTGGTACCAGTAGGCCAGCGAGGCGATGTCGTCGGCCAGGGGCTGGTATTTGCCGTTGGGCCACCAGCCCAGCGCCTGGATGGTCACCCGCAGGTCCGATTGGTAACAGATGGGGTCCATGATGTGCCAGCGATAGAGGCTCCACTTGGGCGCCCCCACGTAGCGATTGGGATCCTCGATCCCCTGGCGCGGCGGGTGCAGGGGCACGCCCACGTAGGCGGTGCTAAAGGCCTGGGGAAAGCCATAGCTGGAGCAGAAATAATCCTCGGTGCCCGTGCCGCAGAGGGTGGGGAAGGGGCCGTCGCCATCCATGTAGAATTTGATCTCCCCCTCGCCCCACCAGCCATCGGAGAGCTGCGTCCAGGCCAAAAAGGTGCCCACATAGCGCCCCGCCCCGCGCACGCCGTCGAGGATGGTATAATCGGGGTTGGCGCGATCGGTCACCGCGCGGCGCCACTGGGCATGGAGATAGGCGGCGCTCTCCGGCAGATCGGTCTCGGCGTAGGTGATCTGGTAGGCCAGCAGGGTCAGGTCTTTGGCGTTCGTAAAGGTGACCCGCGCGTGGCGCCGGAAGGGCATGGGCCAGTAGCAATTGAGCGCCGAGGTGCCGTTGACCAGCACGGCCAAGGAGTTGACCGGCGCAAAGAGGTCGTGGCCCACGGCGAAAAAGTCAGTGAGCGGCGCCTCGATGGAGGGGGTCTCCTCGCCGTCCCAGTAGAAGCGGAGCACGCAGCCCCGGCCAGTTCCCTCCCAGTTCGTCTCTGTGGCCATCCAGATATGCTGGATGATCCCCGGGCCGTCGACATCCATGAGCGTCACGGTCTCGCCGGCGTGCGGCTTGACAAAGGGGCGCACCTTCCAGCCCTGGCCCAGGTCGCTGGCGGCCGCGGAATAGGGCAGGTCGGGGTCGGCGGGGTTGGGGATGGCCATGCCGCCCGCGCCTTTCCCCCCGGTGGGGTTCTCGGCGCAGATGGAGCGCGTGCGCGAGTTGCTGATG
>CAYQDH010000254.1:0-7919 GCA_964416075.1 uncultured Anaerolineales bacterium
CAATCGACTTGCATCAACTCCTCTCTCACGTCCTCGCGCCAGATCAACGAAGCATTCGTGAGCACTGCAATCGGTATCCCCAACGGCCGTAACAGCGCAATCTCACGGCCGAGATTGGCATCCAGGGTAGGCTCTCCATCGGGCACAAAGGTGATGAAGTCGATGGGCTCAAGCGCTCTGCTTGTATCGATTTTGTTTTCTACGTCCCGGAGAACATCTCCGGGCTCATAGAATGTCCGCCGCCCGATCTGCATTTTGCCGGCGCGGCCCAGTTGGCAGTACACGCAAGAATACGAACATCTCTTGGGGGGAATATTGTTGACTCCCAGACTCTGTCCCAAACGCCTGGATGGCACTGGCCCGAAGGCTATGCCCCCTGCTGCCGCGCTCATCTGGGCCCGCGGCCCGCACCGCCGCGACCGCGTCCGGCGGCATCCTGGCCTCGCCCCGCGCCGCCCGAGCCGCGGGCGCGAGTGTAACCACGGTACGGTTCGGCACGGTGAATGTTCTTTCCCCCGCATTGTGGACAGCTCATCTGGGCACCGGGCACGCCGGTGCCGTAAGCCACTTCGAAGGTATGTCCACAATCCGTACACGTGAACCTGCGCATGGCCATAGCACGGACCTCCAATCAGATATCGCCATTCCTGCTGGAACGAAGCAAAGTAGCGCGGCTGACTGGGCGGTGCAGGGCGGGCAACTCCGGTCACAAGGTGAAGAATGCTCTCTATCTGGGCGCCTGCCCTGCCTCCCCATGGGTGTTGCCCTGCGCTATTCCTTATTCTCCAGCGCGGCGATCCGCTCGTTGATCGCCGCCAACTGGTCGCTTATCGCCTTTGCTTGCTGTTCGAGTGCTTCAGCCTCTTGCTCGGGGCTCGGCGCCCGATAAGGGCTGACTGGAAGCATCCCCCAGTCAGCCAGATAGTCTGCACGCACCCAACCGGGCAGGCCGGTGGCGTAGTACATGTTGCGCCATCCCCTGCCGCCTCCGCATCCTCGTCCGAACCTTGGGTTTGCATACCCGGGAAGCGGATAGCCCGCGCAGAACCCTGCTGCGCGTCCCGTCATGGGACCCCCTCCCCGAGGACCTGTGCGATCACCACCTGGCATGTCGCCACCTCCTGTTTTCCACATCCAAACCTCTAGCCGTGTTGGGCTCTACCGCCCGCGTCCTCGACGCCCACCGCGCCATCCGCCCCCGCGCCCGCGACCAGGACGGGGCAACAGGGGCAGCGAGGATAGGCTCGGGGTGTCCTGGCTGTCTGGTCGTGGGACAACGGACGCCGGTGTCCCCTGAATACCAACGTAGCCGCTCATCCCCTCCCCTGATTCGGGGTTGGGAAGCCGCAGTGCGCAGTAACCGCGGCCACCGCCTGTGAATGGGCCCAAGCCGCGAGGGCCCGTGCCATCGAAACCTGGCATCTCTACCTCCTATCGAAGTGCCGATCCTACTCCCGCACCATCGCCGCGCCGCACTTGGGGCACTTGATCTCGTTGCAAGGCTGCCCGACCTGATGCTTGACCCTCTCTCCACATCTGGGGCAGACGCAGTCACCGCCTGGGCCTGCGGCGTTGGGGCCACCCATGCGCCCCGGCCCACGGCCCTGACCTCGACCGCCTCCTTGTCCTCTTCCTCCCCCTCTTCCGATACCCATGGTTGTTTCTCCTTCTATGCATTGACTACTCTTCTGCTGTCCGAGCCTGCCCAGCCTTCCGCTCGCTTCCTCCAACTGCTGAGGTAGCGTTTCTGCCTCTTCCCGCAGCCGGCCAGCTTCATCCTGCTCATACTCGCGACCAGATCAGCATGTTATGCCTCGCTCCTGCTACCGGTGTGCCCCCATGTGCTCCTGGTAGGCATCCAAAAAGCCGTGTAGTAGGCGATCGGTCTCTTGCAGCTCTTGCACCCAGGTGGCCAGGTAGGTCTCTCCATCCTCAGTGAGCTCGTAGACGCGGCGTGGGGGGCCGGCGGTCTGCTCCGTTTCGCGAGTGGAGGTTACCATGCCCGCATCCTCCAGGTCATAGAGGATACGGTAGATGGCGCTGGCATCGGCGGGGTAGGCGTCCATGCCTAGCTTGCCCAGCCCTTCGATCAGCGCGTAGCCGTGAGAGGTCTGGCGATGCAAGAGGAGCAGCAACGCGGGCTCCATGAAGCGGCTAATGCGGCGTGGTTGTACGGAGCCGGCATGCATCCCTCTACGGTAAGCATGTCCCCTAAGCATGAATCTCCCTAATAGTGCTACTCTATTTGTAAATTACAAATAGAGTATAACACATACCGCCGCCTTTGTCAAGGTGTTTGGTGACTTTGGGTTACAGCTGCCAGCGATCGCCTGGCGAGGTCAGATTTCCAGCACGGTCCCCGCGGGGCAGGGCGCCACGCGGCTGCCCAACGCCATCGCCAGCGCGACGTAAGCAGATTGCCCCGTGCAGTGGTTCGGGTAGAGCGAGACCTCACCCATCCTCTGCAGTTGCGCGACGACATGCTGCACGCCTTGCGCGTCCGCGGAGACAAGGTGGGTGCCCCCGATGATCGTCTGGGGCCGCGCGCCAAAGGTCGCCTTTACGTGGTACAGCGTGTTGAGCAGCCCGGCGTGGCAGCACCCACACACGAGGACCAGCCCATCCCGGCCCTCCAGCACCAGAGCCATATCGTCCTCGTAGGGATCCGGAACCAAGCTGCCGCCTTGGCGAATATCGCCCTGGCGAATGAGGTGCCCTGCGGCGCGTCCTTCCGCTTCAGGGCGCTCGGTGATCTGCCCCGTCGTCCAGATGCCGGGAGCGATCTCTTGGGGGGCGCGGCTCAGGTGCAGCGTCACACGCTGTTGCAGCCATTGAGGTGGTATGGGAAGGCCAATGGAGGTTAGAGTGTCGCCTCTGCGGCTGTAACGCTCGCACCCCACATTGGGATGGGCATACAGGGGCAATCCGGAGCCTTGCGCGAGGAGCGATTCCAGCCCCCCGGTGTGGTCATAGTGCCCATGGCTGATCGCTATCGCCGAGATGCTGGACGGCGCGATCTTGGCCACAGCGAGGTTGTGTAGAAGCACGGTCCCACTTGCACCTGTATCCCACAGGATACGCCGGTCCTCTGATTCGACGAGGAACGATAGCCCGTGTTCGCCCCAGAAGCGTGACGAGGGCGCGACGCCGTTGTCTACGAGGCAGGTTAGCTGCATGGCTACTCCTGGGGCACGATTTGTACCGGGTCTCCTCGGGCGACCCATCCGCCCTCCACCACGCGGCAGAACACCCCTTTGCGCGGCAGGACGGAGACCCCCTTGAAGTTATAGGTGTGGGCCGCATCGGCGGGTTTGCCGATCTGCACCACCTCCAGCAACGCCGGGCCCACGCGCAGCCGGTCGCCGAGGTGCAGCGTCATCAGCTCCAAACCCTCCAGCGTCAAGTTCTCGGCAAAGGAGCCGGGCACGGCGCCGATGCCATGCTCGCGGTTCACCTCCTCGATGCTCTCCATGCCTAGGACGCTGATCTCGCGTTCGCTGAAGCCGGCATGCGCGTCGCCAACCAGACCATAGCTGGCGCGAAGCTCCCCCGTTCCCACATCGACCTTGGGATCCGAACGGCTCTTGCTCATGTTCACGCTCTTGACTCGGGCCATGGTGATACCTCCGCTAGGGAGTGCACAAGCTCCCCAAGAAATGTTGTTTCAGTGGGCCAAGATGATCACAGATAGGATGGGCTGGCTAACTCGCCCCGGCGATACGCTTCCACCGCCTCGCGCACACTGAGGCTCTCATCGGCCAGAGCCACCGTGATCGCCAGCGCGCGGAGCACCGTACAGCACGCGGGGCGGATCTCTGGCGTGATCACCACGGTCGCCCCGCTCCTCGCGGCCGCGCGAACGGCGTTGACGCTGGCCTGCGCCAGCGAGGGCGCTGGCTCGACCCGAACCACCTCAAAGTGCATCGTGTCTGGGTCGACCAAGACAAACGAGGTGCACCCCTCTCCCTTTGGGCTCAGCGTCGCGTCCAGGCCATCCCCGTGAGAGGCAACGGCGATCTTGTCCGGCAGTGGCTTATAGTCCGCGAGCGCCCTCGGACCGCCGCTTGTGTACAGGGAAATGGCCTCTCGCACGGTCATCCCTTCCGCCCCGTCGATCACCTCAATACCCAGGTTGTCCATGGTCTGCCGGCAGATCTCTTTGATCCGGCCAGTGATGACCACCTGGACATTTTGTCGGGCGAGCGCCCGGATCGCCGGCAGACTGACCTTGCTGGGATCGAGTTGCTCATCGGGAACGGAGATGGTCACGTACTCCATCGTCTCCGTGTCTACGACCAGAAACTGGGAGCAGGTGCCGAACGCCCCTCCTGCCCAGGCATCGAGCGACGTACCCAACGACGAAACGGCTACTCTCATCGCTCACTCCTTTCAGGACGACCCTATCTCACCCCATCGAGATTCCTGCCCGACACCAACCCCAAGTCCTCTACAACTCGGGCCATGGGGATATCTCCAACAGCGCGCTCAAGGACTCCTTCAGCAATGTTGCATCGGTAGTATGCATGGCCGCGCCCGCGTTAGCAAATACATAAGCTGGTCCCTTGCCGTGCAAGCTCTCCTTGACCAACACCACGTCCACTTTATGCTCCACCAACCACTCGGCCACCAGGATTCCCTTGCCGCTCTCCACTTCGCGGTACGGGTTGGGCACGATCTGTTGCATGGTGGTGGCCCTGTCGCTGATTCGCACCGTCACCAGCGCAAAGTAAGGTGCTTCGCCGAAATGCTCGCTTAGCGTGCCTTCGGCATCGCTCAGAGGGGCAGCATAGCGCAGGAACTCGCGTTTGAGTGGCTCGGGATGGATCAGCACACGCTCGATAAAGGGGATCGCCTGGCGGATGCGCTCCTCGAGCTGCAGCATGGTAGACTCGGCGCGTTCCAGGTCGGCGGTGCGCAACACCACCGACGTCTCCACGAAACGATAGCGCCCGGCGTTGCGCCCGGTCACCCACTGCAATTCCGCCACCTGGGGATCGGCCTGGATGATCTGCCGGATCTTCTGCAGCGTCTCGGCATCGAGCGAAGCATCCAGCAGCACGCGCATGCTGTCACGGAGCAGATCCCAGCCCGTCTTGGCGATGATCACCACGATCAGGATGGCTGCCAGGCGGTCGATGGGCAGGGCAACCCACTGCGCCGCGAGGGCGGCAAGCGCGGCGCCCGAGGTAAAGACGTGTACCCTGTATTCGCGGGCATCGGCGATCAGCGCTGGAGAGTTTGCTGCTTTGCCAGCACGTAGCTCATAGTGGCTAAAGACGAGCGGGATGGCGGTGGCCAGCACCATCCCTGCCACCATCCACCAGTTCACTCGCGCCATACGTTCTGGCTGAAAGAGCGCATGGCGCGTCACCTCGTAGGCGGTGAGGAACACCATGAGCGCCAGGCCTGCGGCGATGATGTTCTCGATCTTGAACAGGCCGTAGGGAAATGCCCGAGAGCGGCGCACAGCGAGCTTGAGCCCGACCAGCACCGCTATGGCGGAGAGCAGGTCGACCATGTTGTGGATCAGCTCCGCCTCTACAGCCAGGCTGCCGGAGGCCAGCGCTACGACGAGGTTGATCCCTCCCAGCACGATATTCACAAGGATCGAATACCAGCCCCAGCGCTCGATGTTCAGACTGGACCTCCTTTGGCCCAATACGGGACGGCGACGATTACGGCTCAGCGCACCAGGTCGCGATTGCTTCCCGCCGCCAGTCTCTCGACATCCTCCTTGTTGATCAGGGGGATATTTTGCGGAATGGTCATCTTGAGCGCCGACATGGCGCTCCCATAGCGTAAACCTTCCTGCAGTCCTCCATGCATCAAGCCATATAGCAGCCCGGCCACGAACGCGTCTCCCGCGCCCAGCCGGTTCACCGTCTGCACGGTATGTCCCGGCACTTGGTAACAGGCCTGCTCATCGCAGGCTATGCTGCCATCGCCGCCCAGGGTCATCACGACCGCTTCGGCTGCGAACCGTTGTCGGATCGACGCCACAGTCTCCTGGCGCGATCCTCGCGCACCGAAGAGCTGTGTGGCATCTTGCTCGGTGATGACGATCAGGTTGACCCAGGGGAGGATCTGTTCGCAGGCGGCTCGCGCTTCCTCTGGCGACCAGAGCAGGGCGCGATAGTTCACATCGAAAACCACCTTCAGCCCTGCCTCGTGTGCGCGCTGGGCGATCTGGATCGTCGCCTGGCGGCAAGTTTCGCTCAGGGCGGGGGTGATCCCCGTCAGGTCCACCCATTCCGCTTGCTTGATATAATCCCAATCCAGCTCGTCGGCGGTCATCGTGGTGGCCGCGCTGTTGGCACGGTCGTAGATGGTCATCACGGGGCGCGGCGGCGCGCCCCACTCGACAAAAAACGTGCCCACGCGGCCCTTTTCCGTCCACACCACTGCCGAGGTATCCACGCCGAAGGAGCGCGTCTCGTTGACCAGCTTGCGGCCCAACGCGTTATTGGGCAACTTGCCGATCCAGCCGGCATGGATACCCAGTCGCTCCAAACCGATGGCCACGTTCGCTTCGGCGCCCCCGACCAGCGCCGTGAAATGGTCGCAATACTCGATCACCTCGTGGGGCGGCGGGGCGAACATGACCATCGTCTCGCCGATGCATACCACGCGCACCCAGCACGGTCCCCCCGATGTGCCCCGCCGCCCCCCTGTGGTGTTTGGCTCAGCAGTGACCATCGCCAAGCCGCCTCACAGCAACCCTATCTCTCGAAAGCCCGCGATCATCGCCGCGGCCTTGTCCTCTTCCACAGGCAGCACGGGCAGCTTGGGAATGCCCACGTCGACGCCGCGCGCCTTGAGGGCGGCATAGCAGGCTGCATTCGTCGAGTGCGGGATGTGCAGGATCTGCCGCGCGCGGTTGACCTTCAGCTGCAACTTGGCCCCCTCCTCGAACTTGCCCGCCTTGTAGAGGTCCCAGAGCTGCACCATGATCTCCGGGAAAGCGTTGGCCAGCCCGGCGACGCACCCCTTGGCGCCGGTCATGAAAGCGGGAAGGGCGATCCCTTCTGTGCCCACGATAAAGCGAAAGTCGGGCCGGTCGCTCATGGCCAGCACGAGATGCGTGAAATCGATATAGTTGAACCCGCTATCCTTGATCCCCGCCACCCCTACATCGTTCAGGTGCCGCAGAATCTGCGGCGTGATCACCACGCTGGTGGCCTGGGGGTTGTTATACACATAGACGGGCACGTTCACCGCCTTGACCAAGGCGGAAAAATGCGCCACTACGGCGCGCTCATCGTGTCTGAAATACCAGGGCGAGATCGCCGCGACGTAGGGAATGCCGATCCCCGCCGCGTGTTGGGCCAGCACCACAGATTCGTCGGTGGCGGCGGCGCCCACGTGAGCCACGATGATGATCCTCCCCTTGGCCTGGTCCATCACGATCTCGTGCACGCGCTGGCGCTCGGCTACCGTCATCAGGAGCCCCGAGCCATAAGTGCCACAGATGAACAGGCCGTGCGAGCCCTTTTCGATCTGGAACTCGACTAGGCGCCGCAAGCCCTCTTCGTAGACCTCGCCCTGGGGGGTGAAGGGCGTCGTCAGCGGCGGAATGATACCGTATAACTGCTGTGCCATCGTTTCAATCTGCCTTTCTGGATCAGAGTATTATTTCAGGCGCTGCTCAAGCCAGCCGAGCCGCCCCATTGAACACCTCGGTCACGTGCAGCACTACAGCGGCATGGCCGGGGTGCTTCGGATCGAGCCAACCCCTCATATCCTGGTAAATTTCGCCGCCGGTGAGGTACTCGAACGTGCCTTTGAGCTGGTAGGCTTTTTTGTCCTCGGTGATAAAGAGCAAGGCGCCTTGGCTCCCGGCCAGGATGTTAGTCCGAGTCTTGGAGAAATAGTTGTCGGCGACGACGATCTTGTCCTCGCCGTAGCGGCGCACGCATGTA
>CAYQDH010000255.1:0-7898 GCA_964416075.1 uncultured Anaerolineales bacterium
GCCTCGAGGCCACTCTTTCCCCGGCGATCCATCTCCAAGAGCGCCCGCACGGTCATGGACAGGCCATAGAGATTGATGAAACCCTTGGCGTCGCTCTGGTCGTACACGTTGTCCTTGCCAAATGTTGCATAGTCCTCGCGATACAGGCTGTCGGGGGCCTTACGTCCTACGGCGGTGCAACTCCCCTTGTACAGCTTCACTCGCACGGTGCCGCTAACCGGTTTCTCGATCACGCGCACAAAGGCGTCCAGCGCCTCGCGTAACGGCGTGAACCAGCGCCCATAGTAGACTATCTCGGCGTATTTCTCGGCGATGAGATCCTTATAGTGCATGGTTTCGCCGTCCAGCACCAGCGTCTCTAGGCCCTGCAAGGCCGTGTACAGGATCGTGCCTCCGGGCGTCTCATAGACGCCGCGACTCTTGATCCCCACCAGGCGGTTCTCCACCATATCGACACGCCCTACGCCGTGGGCACCTCCCAGTTTGTTCAGGGCGCTGAGCAACTCCACGGGGCCCATGCTCACACCGTCGAGTCGCACCGGGACGCCCTCCCGAAAGTCGATCTCTACATAGGCGGGTGTGTCGGGCGCAGCCTGTGGGGAAACTGACAGGACAAACATGTCTTCATCCGGCTCTTGCCAGGGGTCTTCCAGCTTACCCCCCTCATGGCTGATATGCCAGATATTCCGGTCGCGGCTGTAGATGGAGCGCCGGCTGACGGTCACAGGCACGTTGTGTTTTGCGGCATACTCCAGGGCATCCTCTCTTGATCGAATATCCCACTCTCGCCAAGGAGCGACGATCTTGAGCTTGGGATTGAGCGCCTTGAAGGTGAGCTCGAAACGCACCTGGTCGTTGCCCTTGCCGGTGCAACCGTGGGCCACGCCGTCCGCACCCTCCAACTCGGCGATCTCCACCACGCGCTTGGCGATGAGCGGCCTGGCAAACGACGTGCCCAGCAGATATTGCCTCTCATACACGGCCCCGGCCATCAGCGTAGGAAAGACATAATCCGTGAGAAACTCCCCGCGCAGATCATCGATGTAGATCTTGCTTGCGCCGCTGGCAATTGCCTTAGCCTCTAGCCCACCCAGTTCTTCTTCCTGGCCCAGGTTTGCTGTGGCGCAGATCACCTCACATCCATAGTTCTCCTTGAGCCAGGGCACGATACACGATGTATCCAATCCCCCGGAGTAGGCCAGAACGCATTTCTTGATTTCGCCTTTCATGATCTCCTCAGTGCCTTTCTGATTTGGTAAGGTTATCTTGATGCGATTGCTCGCTCGAGTCGGATCGCGCAACCTCGGCACGTTGGTCTGCATGACGCGCTAGCGAAATGCGTGCGCTGGGTGCCGGTTGGATCTCATCCAGGTCGATGATCAGTGCTACCTCATCGCAGTTGGGGAACTTGGGGCAGTCGATGCAATCGCCCCAGATCTTGTGAGGCAGCGTTTCGCGAGCCACGATGCGGAATCCTGCCCGCTCGAAAAAAGCATGGTGATACGTCAGGGCAAAGACTCGGGGTAGTCCCAGCGCCTTGGCTTCGGCCAGCACTGTGTCGACAATGTGTCGCCCCAAGCCCATGTTGCGGTATTCTGTGGCCACCGCCAGGGAGCGCACCTCCGCCATATCCTCCCACACCACGTGCAGGGCGCCACAGCCGATGATCTGATCATCGCACTCGGCAACCACGAAATCACGTATGTCCTGGTACAGCCGGTGGTGCGAGCGAGGGAGCATCTGGCTCTTGGCTGCATAGTCATTGATCAACCTAGCCATCGCTGGAACGTCCTTGACACTCGCCTTGCGCAGCACGCAAGTCTGAACGTCCGACTTTAACTTTTCGGTCATGTCCTAATTCCCTTTGCTCGGACGAGTGTGGGCTAGAATGCCTTTTCCATCAACGTGAATGCTCCGTCTAGGATTCCCAATGCCTCGTCCAATTCTGGGCGATCCACGGTCAACGGAGGCAATAGGCGCAGGACCTGGGCGCCAGCCTTTAGGGTGAGTAAGCCTTGAGCGTACCCTTCTTCGAGCAGGGGAGTCACGTCGCGGTCAGTGGCCACGCCCCAAATCAGCCCTCGCCCTCGCACCTCTCGGATGGAGGCGTGTCTGCTCTGCAGGTCTCCCAGTCCTTCCTGCAAGTACGAACCGGCCCAGCGCACATGCTCCAAGAAAGCCGGATCGGATATCTTGCCCACCACCACTTTCGCTACTGCGGCCACCAATGGTGTAGCGGCAAAAGTGCTCCCATGGTCGCCCGGAGCCATGACGTCCGCCACCGCCTGCGTCATCAGCACAGCACCCATAGGCAGTCCGCCAGCCAGCGGCTTGGCCAGCGTCATCATGTCGGGAGTGACACCGTACTGTTCGTGCGCCCACAAGGTTCCCGTGCGGCCCAGCCCACATTGTACCTCATCAAAGATCAACAATACGCCCTGTCGATCGCACATCTCGCGCAGACCTCGCAAAAAGGCGGGATCGGCCAGGTTTACGCCCCCCTCGCCCTGAATAGGCTCGACGATGCATGCACAGGTCTTGTCGTTGATCATTGCTTGCGCCGATGCCAGGTCGTTGAAGGTGGCTACCTTGGCCCCCGGCATGAGCGGGCGGAAGGGGTCCTGATAGTGTGCTCGCGGCGTCAGCGCCAATGCCCCAAAGGTGCGCCCGTGGAAGGCGTCGCTGAAGGTCAGGATCTCGGTCTTGCCTTCGCCGTACATGGTGCGCGCCCACTTGCGCGCGAACTTGACGGCGCCCTCTGTCGCTTCGGCGCCCGAGTTGCAGAAATAGACCTTGTCGGCGAACGACCGCTCCACCAGCATCTTGGCCAGCTCAGCCTGTGGTTGGGTCAGGTAGAGGTTGGAGACGTGGATGAGCCGGGCCGATTGCTCGGCGATGGCGCGCAACACATCCGGGTCTCCGTAGCCCAAGGCATTGACGGCGATGCCGCTGACAAAGTCGAGGTAGGCCTTACCTTCACTGTCATAGATGCGGCAGCCTTCGCCCCTCTCCAGCACGAAAGGTGCTCGTGCATACGTTCCCAGAACATATTCCTGGTCCATGGCTCTGATTTCTTCTGCGTTCATTCCTTGGCCTCCTTGTGTTATCCCCGCTCATGGAGTGGCAAGCTCATTCCTATTATCAGCTAACCGATCCTATCTCTAATCCTTCCCTCAGATCGGATCGTTCCCAACCCGGTCGGTAACCGGTCATGCCAGTATAGCGGTGCCTGTGTCGTGCACCAGTCCCTCAAGATTGGTGATGCGCACGCGGCTGGCGCCTGCAGCGATAGCCTGCAAGGCGGAGCGTACCTTGGGAATCATGCCTCCGGTGATCTGCTGCGACTGGATCATCGCCTCGGCCCGGCGAGCGTCGAGGCTCTCCAACACCTGGCCATCCAACTTGACGCCCGGTACGTCTGTCAAGAAGAACGCCTCGGCAGGGCGCAGAGCGCCAGCGATGGCCAGCGCGGCGTGGTCTGCGTTGACGTTGAGTGGGTGCCCATCGGAGCCCAGCGAGATAGGAGAGATGACCGGCGTAAAGCCCTGCTCCAGCAGCCCGTACAGGCAATCTACTTGCACCTGCTGGATCTCGCCCACGCGGCCCAGATCTCCCACCGGGTGCCGCAAGCGTTCGCCGCGAAGCAGGCCGGCATCCACGCCGCTCAGCCCGATAGCCCTCACGCCCGCCATCACCAAGTGACCGACCAGCCTCTTGTTGACCAACCCCGACAGCACCATTTCGGCCACGCGCAGCGATTCCTCGTCGGTAACGCGCAGCCCTTCCACAAAGCGAGGCTCGATGCCTAGACGTTTCTGCAGCTCAGCGATCTCGGAGCCCCCGCCGTGCACGATGACGACGTGCCCTGCGAGCGTCATCTGCACCAAGGCCCCGACGAGGCTCTGCAAGGCCGGTCCTTCCTTGAGCTCTGCTCCACCGACTTTGACCAGAGTCACCCTCTCCATTTGACCTCCGCTTCTGGATCCGTTTTCTCGAACCCTGCCCGGTCGAACGCGCATCCTCTACGTCTATGCCCAGCCGACGACAAAAAAACACCAGCTCTCGTCTGGAGAGCTGGTGTGCGTCAATCCGCCTCGATTTCCGCCCAAACAGGACCGACCAGACCATAGGTCCGGCTACTGCCTGCGGCACCTCCTCAATCTTAGACCGTCGGACAAGGACATGATAGAGCATACCTTCTCGAAGGATTGTGGGTAAGCACATTGCGTCCGCAAACTGCGCAGTGACCCCACCTAGATTTTGGATTTACCCAGTGTATAGCAAAGGTACCCCGCTGTCAAATGCAACCGTCCATTCTAGCTCTAGCCGGAGGTTGGCGCTTAGCCTCAGCGCCAAGCCATTGCTGTGGCGGGGCGCCGCAGCGATATGGATGCCCCTAATCCGGCATCAGCGGGATCGCGTTCAACTCCGCCTGTTCCGGCATTTCAGGCTCGATGCGTAGCGCGCTCTCGATGGCCAGGTCGCGATACCCGTTCGCTACCACCACCAATCCATACGCCTGGCCCTTGGGCAGGCGCTGAGGGAAGGTGAATCGGCCATCGGCATTGGTGCGCACACTGGTGTAGGCCATCTCGCGCAGCGGTTGGCGGACAAACTCACGAACGCCAACTCCCGGTTGCAGGGCAATGACCAGCACATCGGCTAGGCCGCGACCGTTCCTTTGGTCTACCACCTGGCCTGATACCTCGGTCCCGGTGTCCTCTGCTCTGCGGCGTATGACCGCTTGGCCCTCGTCTTCGCGAGCTTGCTCGGCGCCCATCTGGGGGGACTCTGCCCCTACCATCGAGCCGCTTAGCATCCTGAGGACCTCCTGCAGGCTCTGCTCTGCCATATCCGGGTCGAGGCCGGTCTCCTGGACCAGTTCGTCAGTGAGGCCGCTGCTGCGCAGATACCTTGTATCCGGAGCTCGCCCACTACTCATCTGCTGCAGAAAGCCACTAAGGTCCATCCCCCCGGAGGGAGCGGACTGGCTGGGATACTGGGCTTGCGCCTGAGACGTGGCGCCCTGGCCCAGTTTGCCCGACAGGAGCTTGCCTAGCACGAACACCACGACGATCTGTGCGATCTCGACCGGTATTCCTAGCTTCTGCGCCAAAGGCGTGATCAGCGGCGTCAACAGCGAAGCGATGCCGCTATTCATGCCTGTACCCGTACCTGCGCCCAGAAGCGCACTAAGCATATCACCGGACGAACCCATCCCGGGCCCGGCCTGTTGTTGTTGCTGCTGTTGACCCATCCCGCCACCACCGAGCAGTGTCCCTAGCAGACTGCCCAGGACGCTCCCTCCCTGTCCCAGGCCACCCAGGCCGCTATCCTGTTCCCCGGAACTGCCCAAGGCGCTCCCTCCTTGTCCCGCGCCGCCCAAGAGAGCCCCCAGGCCACCACCTTCCTGCCCGGAACTGCCCAGGACGCTGCCTCCCTGCTCCCCGCCGCCCAAGAGGGCTCCCAGGAGATCGGCCAGCGAGCCCGCTCGCTCTTCGCCGGGGCTGCCGCCCTGCTCCGCCCACTCATCACTCGATCGGTTCTTGGAATCACTCATGCGATATACTCCTTAGACAACGCTTGGCCCAATACCCACTAATCACTGCTATCTCTACCGTTCTATGCCTGACTATTGTAGCACATCAGAGCGAGCCTGCAAGTGCCTGTAGGGACACACGCGGGCCTCTGACACTCGGCGTTCGTGCCTATGGAGCGCTCGCTGCCCATGCACGCATGCTATACGAGTTTCGTCGGTCCCTGTTGCACAGATCCTCTGCGCATAGGACGCCCATTCGCTGGGCGCAACACTGCTTATTGGGCCACGGGGCATGTCACTGAACTCGGACAAAGCATGTTCTTTTTGTCTTGTAAGGTGGCGAATTCTGTGCTAGAATGGCGATGCATTCGGCCCTTTGCACGCTTGCTGAGTAATGAACCGACGGGGAGGAGAGTGCTGTGCGACTGACAAGGGGTGCTGATTACGGTACAAGAGGCATCGTGCGCTTGGCCAGGATGTCCGATCGAGGGGTGGTATTGGTGAGCGAGATCGCCTCGGCGGAGGGACTGCCAGAAAGCTACCTGGCCAAGATCTTCCAGGACCTGGCCAAAGAAGGGATCATTCGTTCGCATCGCGGCGCCAAAGGTGGTTTCTCCCTGGCTCGCCCGGCCGGGGAGATTACGCTGCGGCAGATCATCGAAGCCATCGAGGGACCCATCGCCCTAAACCGCTGTTTGGCCCCGTCCGAAGGTTGCGAACACAGGCTTACATGCTCGATCTACTGTGCCCTGGCCAAGGCTCAAGAGCAGTTGGTGGCTGTTCTGGACGGCACCACATTGCAGGATCTGGCCACCAACCCGGGGGTATCTCTTCCCTCCCAACCAGCATGGGTATAAAAGACCCCTCCCATTACGGGAAGGGTCTGTTAATCTGACCGGGCTTGTGCTCGGCTTACCTGCCTAGACGAACTTGTTTCTCACTTGGCCCAGCGTAGAAAAGGTAGCCACATAAGTCGATCCCTTGACAATCGGTGTGATGGGGGTCAGTGTGCCGGTCATGACAAACTGGCCCGCCTTCAGCCCCTGGCCGCGCTCGGACAGCTTGGCCGCCAGCCATGCCACGGCGTTAGCCGGATGTCCTAGCGCCATCTCTCCCTTGCCTTCGGCCAGCTTGTTGCCATCCTGGGACAGCACCACGGTCTCACCCAACAGGTCCACCTGGTTTACCGGCTTCCAGTTCCCCGATAGCACCACCCGCGCCGAAAAGCCATTGTCGGCAAAAAAGTCGGGATAGGGGCATTTCCAGTCCTTGATCCGTGCATCGCAGATTTCGAACGAAGCCGACACCGCCTCTGTGGCCGCGATAACCTGGTCGATGGTCAGGCCGGAACCCTGCAGGTCTTGGCCCAGCTTGAAGCATATCTCACATTCGATCTTGGGCGCGATCATCTCGGACATGGCCACGTCCTCGCCCGTGTAAAGCACCATGCTATCCATAACATAGCCATAGGTCGAATCGGGCAGTCCCATCTTGGTGCGCACGGGAATGTTCGTAAAGCCGACTTTGTAGCCCGCGATCTTTTCGCCCTTGCTCAGCCGTTCCTCGATATTGGCCTCGCAGATAGCGTGTGCGTCCGCCAAAGTCAGGCCACCCGGCACGAGGTCTGAAATAGGCCCCACAGCCTCACGTTTCTGCTCGGCCTCTTTCAATACCTGTCTCTCTCGCTCAAAAGCCATCTTGCCTCCACTCTTGTTACTCATAGTAATAGGCTCCTACTCGATCACCTTTTCTATGACGATCTTGGCTCCGTTTGCCACCCGGGTGAAAACCCGCGCATCGCCCTCGACGCTGCCGAACACATTGACCGGGCTCGCTGGCCTGATCTCGTTGCCCCGGCTAACAGGCGTGCGCCCGAAAAAGATACAGAAAGCGTGTCCGGGAGGCCAATACCCAACGTCACCAAGGTTCACCACCCCCTGGGCGTTTTCCTCATCCAACTGCACCGGGATCGCAAAGTAAATCTCGTCACCCCAGGTATTCGCTCGTGCTTGAAGCGGCAGCGCCTCCCAAATCGCTTCTGCGGTCTTGGTCTCGTTCAGAACCGCAGTTGCTGTCACTTCTCCTGCCGTCATACGGATCTTGTGCATCGCCTTCTCCTTCACTCTGGCCAGCGCTCTCGAGGTGGTTAACCCAAAAGTGCCCAGTAGATCGCACCGAAACCTAAACGAGAGCCCGCATGCGGTTGCATCCTAAAGGATTATAGCGTACATCGAAGGTGAGTCAAGCCCTTTGCCCAAGGGGATAGCGCAATAAGTCGGTTCCAGCCACAACAGGTAGGTCGCCAGGCCAGGCACAAGGACACCCGTTGTGCCCTTTGGCGACTTGTTGCGCCATCCCC
>CAYQDH010000256.1:0-7885 GCA_964416075.1 uncultured Anaerolineales bacterium
CATGGCGCTGGGATATCCTGGTGAGGTAGGAGAGGCTGCATCTCTAGGCCACGCATGGAACGGCGCCACGACATACAACTGTTCTGCTTTGGCGTGGAGTTCGGGGGCTATAGCACACCCGTGCTTTGCCAAGACCAAGATATTGGATACAATCATGGTGGTCTCGCGGGACGAGGCCGGGCTGTGGTACGTTCCCCCTGCACTGTCCGGGACCGAGCTTACCAATCTTGGATGGAGCCATGGATCTACTACCCGAACTGGAGCCTGCGCCACGGTCTCGCGGCGGACACAAAAGCTGGTTTCGCGAGTTCCTGGAGACACTGCTGCCCGCTACCGCGGCCGTGCTGTTGATCAACCTCTTTATCGCCCAGCCGCGCACCGTGCACGGCCAGAGCATGGAACCCCATCTGCATGAGAACCAGCGCGTCATCGTGGAGATGCTTTCCTACCGCTTCCGCACCCCTGAGCGCGGCGAGATCGTGGTGCTAAACCTGCCCGAGCGCAATAGCGATCCCCTGATCAAGCGTGTGATCGGGCTACCCGGCGAGACGGTCGAGATCAACAATGGGGCGGTCTACGTCGACGGCCAAAAGCTCAACGAGCCCTACCTAACGCAGGTGACCATGGGCCAATTACCGCCCACGCTCATCCCAGAGGCAAGCGTCTTTGTTATGGGTGATAACCGCCGACAGAGCAACGACTCGCGCTACTTTGGCACCGTGCCCCTAGAGAATCTGATCGGCCGCGCCTGGGTGTCCTACTGGCCACCCGAAGAGGTGGGCCTATTTCGCTAGGGCTTGTGTTGGGTTTTCTTTGACGATTCTCTAGTCTTATGATAGAATAGGTATTCAAGAGCGTAGACCCGGACTAGTAGCCACCCAGGCGACGCACAGAGAGCCCCCGATAGGTGCGAGGGGGGCGCGAGGCGCGGAAGGTGAATGGACCGGCGAGCTGTGTGGGCGAAAACGGGCATGGGCCTGCAGCGTAACCTACACCGGAGTCGCCACCGTTATCAAGGCTGAGGGTATCGCGGGGGGAACCTTTTGGTTGGCCCTAGCCGTACCCGCAAGAGCGAGGTTGGCCGCCCAGCGCGGTCGACCTAACCAGGGTGGTACCACGGGATTGTCTTCTCGCCCCTGTTGGCTTGTGCCAGCAGGGGTTTTTCATTTCGAAAGGAGCTAGAGACATGAACCTTTGCTTCCGTTGGCGCTCCTGGCGCACTTGTCGTTAAGGACTGATCACTCTCATACGAGCTATTATCACCAAGCAGGGAGGTCACTAACATGGAGAAGAAACGCATTTTGACGGGGGATCGGCCCACGGGCAAGCTGCACCTGGGCCACTATGTGGGCAGCCTGGCTAACCGTGTGCGGCTGCAAGACGAGTACGAGTGCTTTTTCATCATCGCCGATCTGCATACCCTGACCACCCGGCCGGAGAAACAGTATATCGACGCCCTGCGCCAGAACGTCTACGATGTGGTGTTGGATTATCTGGCCGCAGGGATCGATCCACAGAAAAGCGTCATCTACTTGCAGTCGGCGGTGCCCGCCGTGTACGAGATGAACCTGTTCTTCGAGATGCTACTGACCGTGCCGCGCCTGCAGCGCGTCCCTAGCCTCAAGGACATGGCGCGGGCGGCCAACCTGGACGAGGACGCTATGCCCTTTGGCTTGCTGGGCTATCCCGTGTTGCAGGCGGCGGATATCCTCATGCCGCGCGCGCACCTGGTGCCTGTGGGCAAGGATAACGAGGCCCACGTCGAGGTGACCCGCGAGATCGCTCGCCGCTTCAATTACCTGTACGGAGAGGTCTTTCCCATCCCCGATGCACTGATCGGCGATGTGCCCTCGTTGATCGGCACCGATGGCCAGGCCAAGATGTCCAAGAGCCTGGGCAATACGATCTTTCTCTCCGACGACGCAGCCACCGTGCGCAAAAAGGTGTTCGGCATGTACACCGATCCTAACCGCATCAGCGCGGATATCCCGGGGCGCGTAGAGGGCAACCCGGTGTTCATCTACCACGACGCCTTTAACACCAATGTGGCTGAGGTGCAGGATCTGAAGGCGCGCTATGCCGTGGGCAAGGTGGGGGACGTAGAAGTCAAGGAAAAGCTGGCCATCGCCATCAACAGTTTTTTGGACCCCATGCGCGAGCGCCGCGCGGCGATCGAGGCGCAGAGCGGCATGGTAGAGCGGGTGATCTACGAGGGCACGGCGCGCGCCGCCAAGGAAGGCGAAGAGACGGTGCGGGCGATGAGAAAGGCCATGGGCCTCACGGGCATGTGGAACCGCATCTCGCGCAAAGCCCGCGATCACCAAGAAAAGAATTGAACCGCCAAGACGCCAAGGGCACAAAGAGAAGAACCATTTATTTCTTATTTTCTTGGTGCCCTTTGTGTCTTGGCGGTAAGACTCCTAGAATAGCTCGGCGGCCTCTGCGGAGCGACCTAGCTTTTGCAGGCAGAGGCTCTTATAGTAGCGCGCCTCGGGTTGGTAGCCCTCGCGGGGTGAGGCCGGATCCTGCTGCGGCGAAGGCAGAATCGCCGCCCCCTCTTCCCAGTAGTGCCGCGCCTTGTCTGCGTCTCCCAACTGCTCGGCCACGACGCCGGCCCAGTAATAGGCGCGCACATCCTGAGCAAAATGCGATTTGCCCACCCCAACGTTGCGCGGGTACTGCATGGCCTGCTCCAGGTCGCTCAATGCACCGGCCAGGTCGCCGCTGCGATGACGCTGCTCGGCGCGGCCCAGGTAGGCCTCATAGTAGGCCGGGCGCGTGCCCCGCTCGCCCTCGTAGGGATCGAACTGCATGCGTTGCAGGACGTCGATGGCCCCGTCCCATGCTTGCATCTCCACGAACACGGCGGCCAGCCGCGCCTCGATCCGCCCATGGCGAGGCGCACGGTCCAGCAGAGACAGCCGCTCCGCGGGCACGGCGCCCTGCTCGGTCATGATGTCAAAGAGATCGACAACGAGGCGGTGATCGTCCGGCGCCAAGGTGATGGCCCGCTCGTACTGCGCTCGCGCCTCCTCGAGCTTACCTTCGCGCTTCCACAGCGCCTTGCCCAGGTTGCGATGGTTCACCGCGCTCGGCTCCAGGGCCAGCGAGTCGCGCCAGGCCTGCATCCCTTCGTCATAACGGCGCAGCGCGTACAGGAGCATGCCCAGGTAGCCGTGCGCCCGTGCATCATTGGGATGCACCTCCAGCGCGCGCTCCAGGATACGCAGCTCTTCCAGGCGGTGCGGGAATACGTAGGTGGGATCCATCTGCGCGGCCAGATCGTAGGTGTGCGCGGCAGCGGCGGCATCTCCCAGCTTGTCATAGGCATAGCCCAGGGTGTAATAGAGCATGGCATGCGCGGGGCGCCCCTCGGGCACCCCGGGCCAGGCGCGCAGCAGGGCCACCACGTCCTGCCAGGCGCCCACGGCGGCATAGTCCTGCGCCAGCTCCAGCAGCACTTGGGCATCGCCGGCGAGGCGTCCCAGCAGCGGCGAGAGGGTCTCATCGCCGGGCTGCAGGAACCAGAGCTCAGCCAAGGCCAGCAGGTCGGCGGGGTCGACATCGGCCAGAACCCGCTGTAAGGTAGCCCTGGCCGCCTCCGCGCGACCCAGGCTGCGCAGCGCCAGGGCCAGCATGTCGTGCGCTTTGCTATGCAGGGCGTTGCCTTCTAGCGAGCGCCGGAAGAACCCGGCCGCCCCCTGGGGGTTGCTGTCGGCCAACGCCATCTCCCCCAGGTAATAAAAGGCCTGGGCACTGACAGCGGGATCCAGCCGTGTAGCCCAAAAGTGGTCGCGTGTCGCCTTCAGATCGCCCAGCTCGCGGCAGACGATGCCCAGGTGATAGTGGGCCAGGGCATAGTCGGGGTCGCGGCGGACCGCGGCGGTCAGCTCATCATAGGCGCGGCGATAGAGCCCCTGGCGGCTGTAGAGCGCCCCCAGGGCGGTGAGCGCGCGAGCATAGCCAGGGTCGAGGGCCAGCGCCTGGCGATAGAGCGTCTCCGCCCGCTCATGGTCGCGCAGCTTTTCCGCCTCGTTGGCGGCGACAGCCAGCTCCTCGGCGGTCGAGCGGGCATCCACCTCTGGCTGGAAGGGCGCGGGTAGGGTTACCTTCTCGAACAGGTTCGGCGCAGGCTGGGTGTAGCGGATGATCTCGCAACCCGCGGCGTCTTCCAGGGAGAGCACGGCCTCGGCGGAGCGCCAGGCCGCGGGGGGCAGGTCGATCTCGCGGCAGAAGGGTCGCTCTGGGGAGAGGTCCAGGCCCGCATCGTAGCGCTCCTCACCGTTGACTCGCAGGCGCAGGCGCGCCCCGCTAAAGGGGGCGGTGGCGTTCGCAGCCAGGAGCGTTTTGCCCTCGCCGGCGGGGGCCAGGTTCAGCGCCGCGTGCTCGTTGACTTGCACGAACCCCTTGATCCCGCGCACGCCCCACCAATACTCGCGCCACTGCACCACCTGGTGTGGCTGCAGAAAGAGGAAGGTGCTCTGATCCACCACGCAACCGGACTGCGGCTCCAGGTAGGGTGTGTCGCTATCGGTGAGCAACTGGTCCCAGATGCGCCCGGCATCGTCGGTGCCCCAGGTAAAATACTTTTTGCCGGGGGCCTCGTAGTGGCTGGCATAGTGCACCATGCCCACATCGTCGTTCTCATAGTAGGCGCCCATAAAGTCGCCCTCGCTGCCGATCGCGAAAAAGTCGTGGGCGATGGGCGTGGTCCTCCAGTGGCTGATATCGGCGCGCCCCTGGACAGGATAGCGGTACAGCTTGCGCCCGGAGCTGATGACGTACTGCGTGGGATAAGGCAGCACGATATCCTCCTGCGCGCGCACCGCCGAGTTGCTCCATTGGTAGAAATCGAGGCGGTAGCGGCTGCGATTGTACAGGCGGAGGTCCACCTGCACATAGGCGCGGTCGGGGCGCAGGGTGAGCGTCACGTTCCAGCGGGCTCGCGAGGCGCGCTCCAGGTGCCCCACCGTCACCGACACGCTGCCGTCGGGATTCTGGCGGGTGAGGTGATCCACCGGCGAGAAGGTGAGCACGTGGTGACCCTTGATAAAGTTGAACTCGATCCCCCCACAGATCCAGGCCCCACGCAGGCCGATCAGGGCAGGCTTGACCACTGCGGGCCTATAAAAGATCTCGCGCCCGGCCATCTTGTCGTAGGCGGAATAGAGACGCCCACCGATCTCGGGCAGGACGGTGACGCGCAGGTAATCGTTCTCCATGACCACGGCGCGATAGTCCTGCTCCACGTCGGGCGGCCGCAGGATATCCTCCTGCTTGGGATAGGGATACACCCAGCGATCCCCGGCGCCAAAGAGGGGCGGGTTGGGGTCCTCGGCGACGTGGTAAGTGGGGATGCGCAGGGTTTCTTCGCGGATCTGGGATTGTGCGAGCATGTATAACCTCCTAAAATGGAGTGAAATGGCCGAAGGATGAGGGGATTGTACCACAAACGAGCAACGCACGACAGCGCAAATGGGGCTGGACGGTCAGTCTGAGTTGGGCTGCGGGCCCAGGCACGGCTCGGTGGCAACCTGCGGGCCCGAGAGCCAAGTCCACAGGAACTGACCCACGGGCCAGAACAATCATCATTCTCCGCAGGAAAGGTAGGAAGGTCATGCGCCATCTCCACACAAACAAGATACTGTGGATCTTGCTCGCCGTGCTATCCCTGGTGGCGGCGGCGGTCGGCCTCGCCAGCCCGGGGGTCTATGCCCGCGTGGTCACCAGGGAGGTGATGCCCGGGGTACTCTCCCAGGACGGGATGACCCTCGTCGCGGCCATCATCATGGTCATTCTGGCCGCCCGCGCCAAGGAGCGCGACACGGTGGGGCAGCTGGTGATCCTGGGCATCGTGGGATTCTTGTTCTACGCGTACGGCGTCTATGTCATCGAGCGGCTCTATAACGCACTCTACCTGGTCTATATGGCCATCTTTGGGCTATCCTTCTACGCCCTGATCTATGGCGTAGCCAGCCTCGAGGTGGGGGCATCGCGAAGGGTTGAGCTGCCAGGGCTCGTGCGGTGGGTCGCCGTGGGGGTCTTGCTCTTTATCGCGCTCATGTTCGACGCGCTGTGGATCGGCCGCCTCATCCCCATGATGCAGAGCGGGGAAAAGCCCGAGTTCTATTACTCCATCTTCATCCTGGATCTCTGCTTCATCATGCCCGCCTTTGTGATCGTGGCTGTCCGACTCGCCAGCAAGGATGCCCTGGCCACCTTGCTGGCCCCGGCCCTCTTTGTGGTGGGGCTCACGTTGTTGGCGCCGGTGGGCCTGGGAGAGCTGCTCAAGCCCGCCTATGGCCTGCCCCCCGATATGGGAGGCCTGGTACTATACCAGGGCCTGTCGATCCTCTTTCTGATCCTGGCCGCCGTCTACTTTGCCAAGCTCAGGGTGGACTGGACAGCCGCCTGATAGGGGTGCTGCTCCAAGGAGGGAGCTCCATCTGATCCTTATACGCCATCGCGGCGCCATAGGCCAGAGCCGCACGGGGATCTAAAGCAAGTGCAAGAACTCATCCACGCTGAGCCCGGCTTGCCGAATAATGGCTCGCAGCGTTCCGCGGTCCAACTCTTGGTGATCGGGCACTACGACCTGGGCAAAGGGATCGTCACGGCGCAGGACCATATGACTTCCGTGCTGCCTCCTCAGATTGAAGCCAACCTTGTTCAGAGCGCTCAAGCATTCCCTGCCCGAAATCCGGGGAAGGCCGGTCATACAGCAATCAGCATGGCATCAAAGTTCTCTTCAGGGACCGGAAGACCGTCTTCCTGCAAGGCATCAATATAGCACGCGATGGCCTCCTTGATGTTGGCAATCGCCTCGCTCTTTGCCTTGCCTTGGCTGATGCAGCCGGGCAGACTGGGACACTCGGCCACCCAGTAACCATCTTCGCCGGGATACAGGATGATCTGTCTCATATGTTCACCTTATGTAACATTATACCCTGCTCGACAACTCGATGCAACTCGAGCCTTCACTCCCTGGCAGCCTCTAGAAGCTTTTCCACCTGGTAATCCGATTCCGCCTCGGCGCGCTGTAGAGCTTGCAGAGCGTCATAGCATTCGGCCAAATCCTCAACCTTCTGCACCATGGGGCGCTCAGCATCAGCCATGGCTTCCGCCGTGGCCACCAACAGGGTCCAGCGGAGCAGCTTGTCGAACGATTCCTTGTGGAACCACAGCACTCCCTCGTGCCGGTTGATGCCCAGCAACTGCGCAGCGTCGCTATCCTTGAGCCATGATTCGAACACGCCGCAAGCCGCGTTGCTGCCAGTCGCCGCGGGTTGGAACCACTGTCGATAGCCGGCCAGGATTCGGACCGCCGCCACGGATTGCCAGACATCCCCCTCATCCAGCCCCATGCCCTGCAGAGCATCAGACAGGATGCGGTTCAGGCGCCACTCGTCCACCAGGTTGCGAGCCATCATCGCGTGGTCCTCTACCCCGACCGCCTGCCCCAGGGCATGGGTGAACAGCCAACCCAGGAGCAGGCCCCAGGCCGCGTCGCCGTCCAAACTCTCCTGGATCTGCTGCGCGGCCCACCAGTACTCGGCGGAGCCAAGCAGCGGAAGCACGCTGTCTGCCACAGGCAACCTTAGGATCGCTTCCAAGTTATGTCGTATCTCGCGCGCAACGGCTGTTTCGTCTCCCGTGCCATGCGCCATCTGGGTGACCGCATTGAGCAAAGCAGTGGCCATGCGTTCCACGTGTCCGAGCAACTGGGCATCCGGCTCATCTCCTACCGCGGTCACGCGGGCATCGATGAGACGACGAAACATCTCGGCGTTGACCAATTCGCGGAATGGCTGGTGCACGGGACGCAGGAGCATGTCCTGCATGGCCTCCTCGATGCTGGGCGCTCCCCGGCCGTTCAGGTAGGCGG
>CAYQDH010000257.1:0-7882 GCA_964416075.1 uncultured Anaerolineales bacterium
AGCCCTGGCGCTCGTTTTCGGCCTGGCGCTGGCCCTGACGTTCCTGCTCACCTGGGTGGCCATCCGCGTGGGAAAACGATGTAACCTGGTGGCGGCGCCTGGTGGACGAAGGATGCACCAGGGCCTGGTCGTGCGAATCGGGGGACTGGGGATCTACCCAGCGTTTCTGGTCGCTCTGTTGCTTACGTGGGGTCTACCCCGCGTGGACCCGCTCGAGCTCACCAGGCTTACGGGGGTGTTACTCAGCCTGGCTGTGGTGTGGGTGGCGGGGCTCCTGGATGACCGTCTGAAGCTTCCTCCGTGGGCACAGGGCCTGGGGCTGGTCCTTGCCGCGCTCATTGCGATCGCCTTCAAGGTGTTCATCGAGTTATTCAACAGCCCTTTCAACGATGCCCAGATCAAGGTGGACTGGTACATCATGCTGCCACTCACCCTCCTCTGGCTCGTAGGAATGTCAAACACGATGAATTGGCTGGACGGGCTAGATGGCTTGGCCGCGGGGGTAACAGCCATTGCTGCTCTCGTTTTGTTTATCCACATGCTGCGGCTGGAGCAGTTCAGTGTCGCCTTTCTCCCACTGGCGCTGCTAGGCTGTTGCCTTGGGTTTCTGCCATACAATCTCGGTCGAGCGCGGATTTTCTTGGGAGGCGGCGCCTATGTACTGGGGCACGCTTTGGGTGTGATATCGATTGTCGCGGGCGCTAAGGTGGCCACTGCCCTGCTGGTGGTGTGGGTGCCCATAGTAGACGTGGCCTGGCAGATCTATACTCGCTGGCGAAGGGGACAGTCCGCTGGTCTTGGGGATCGTGGTCATCTGCATTACCGCCTACAGGACTTGGGATGGCCACAAGGACGGATCGTTCTGCTGTATTACCTCATCACAGCCACCCTCGGTACGGCTGCCCTACTCATCTCGTCCCGCCTGCTCAAGCTGGGGATCTTGGTCGCCGTGGCTTTGAGCATCAGCGTAGGGCTCGCGCTATTGAGTCGGGCCAGCAGCCAAGACATCAAACCGGGGGCCTGAGGCTTCGCATAGCCTAATTCACCTCTTGAAGCCAAATGGAGATGCTATGGCTCTTCTTGAGATATTTACTATGCGAAACTCGTATCTGTAGATCAAATGTTCGTTTTACTGTGTCGCGGAACCATCCCGCGGCTCACTAAAAACTCCACGATCGTCTCTATCTCATCCATGCGAAAACAGGGCGTGCCCTGGGGCACTTGGTCCCTCACGCCATCGATGGTTCTCGCCATACGGTGTAGCGATCCAGTATCCACCCGCCCCTCAGCTTCGGAGATCCCTACCACCTGCGCCAGCAACTCACCTGCCCCGGAAATTCGCTTGGTCTCTCCACACGAAGGCACGATCTCGATCTTGGGCGTTGCCGCCTCCTTGTACCCTTCGGTGATCACAAGATCAAGATGAGCAGGCAGCCGGGCCACGATATCCGCCAAGCGCAACTCCCCCTCCCCTTGCTCGAGGAGCGCCAGTTGTCCCTGGCCAGAGATGGCGACCACGTCACTGCCGGCCTGCGCGTAGCGCCATGTGTCCGTCCCTTCATGATCGAGCTGAAAATCGCCACGGGTGTGCTTGATGGTGGCCACGCGTAACCCCCGCCGCTTGAGCTCAGTGATGAGCTGCGTGACAAACGTGGTCTTGCCCACGTTATGCCACCCAACAATGGAGATAATGGGGATGCGTTGCTGATCCATGTTAGATGCCTCGTTCACGATCAATCCCTCCAGCCTCAGATGACAGACCAAGTGATCTTTGCTTCCCGGATTTTCCTTACTTGGCCCAAGACGAACACAGAATCATAGAAAGCCGATCAGATGAGCCAGCAGCCCCAGCAAGATGGTCCCCCCCACGATCCAGCGAGAGGATACCCGACGCCCTAGCAGAAAAACGTACAGCAGAACGAGCCCGAAGGGCAAAAAGTGGGGCAGAAGTCGGTCGAGAAGATCCTCCTGCAAACGCAAAGTCACTTGTCCGACTTTAAGCCTCCAAGGCGTGGTGAGTTGCACGAACTCGACGGCCAGAACCGCCAGGATGATGCTTCCTACGACCTCCGCTCCGGCGAGGAATCGCTGCCAGGCGCCTCGCTGCAGGAGCGCAACTGCTTGCCCACTCCCCTGTCGATATCCCGTTAGTAGCATCTGCCAACTCACCGTCCAGATAATGGTGGCGATAGATATTATGTAGAATATCGGACCCAACACGCTTCCATCTCGAGCCAGGCTAATCCCTATGGATAGCAGCGCAGGCGCCAGGGCGCCCTGAATCAGGGTGTCCCCCACCCCAGACAACGGCCCCATCAGGCTCGCTTTGGTGGCCTGGATCGCCGATTCGGTCACCGGGCATCCTAGGGCACGGGCTTCTTCGAGGGCCAGCACGACCCCATGGACGAGAGTGCCAACGTTTGGCTCACTGTTATAGTAGACCGTATGCCGCTTCAGTGCTTCTGCAAGTTGTTCCTGTTGAGGGTAGATGCGTTTGAGAGCGGGAACCAGGGCGTACCCGAAACCAATCCCTTGCATGCGCTCGTGGTTGTAACACGCATGCGAGAAAAAGAGCCAGTTCGCCCATACTTGCAGCAGCTCCCGCTTGCGCAACCGAGTCCCGCAGGCAAGCGCGCCCGAATTGAGACCGTCCTCGGCCGGCAATTCACTGGAAACACCGTTCAACCCACCGGGGCGGGCGTCGCTGGGGGCACCCTCATACCTCAGATGGATGTCAATGATCGCTATTGAGGCCGCCAGGATGCCCCAGGCCAAGATTGGTATCTCCACGACTGTGGCGAGGATAAACCCAGCCGTAAAGTAGGCCGCTGTTATGGGCCTCCACACCAGCCGCAAGTTCATCGCTATGCCAAACGCCAAGAGCATGCTTCCCACGATGCCCAGACCGGGGAGCAACCAACTTGGCATGCCTTCGATGAGCTGCTCTAGCAATGCTGGTCCGTAGAATACACCCAGGAAACAGGGCGGGACGCTGATCAGCAACAGCAAGGCCTGGGGCAACAGCACATTACAGATCGCGAGTCCGCGCACATCGCCACGAGCAGCATAGCCGTCGGCCCAGTGAGCAAACACGACATCCAGAGTCATTCGTAACTGGTAGATCAGAAAACCAAGGGCGCCTACGGGCACGACAAGAGCCAGTGCAGCCCCGGGATCTACTGGGGTAGTCAGCACGAGCACAGTGCCCACATAGCCAGCCAGAGAGATATCGGACGGCAACACGCCGCCTGTAGCCACAAAGCCCAAGTAAGCGAGGTTGATGACGGCACCTGTCCGAACTCCGGTGGGAACATCACCCAAGATGGCGCCGACCACCAACCCTCCCACCAGAGGACGGTACAGAGTCCAGAAACCCAGCCCTGCTATCCAAGCGCTCTGTGACAGATAGTAGAAGAAAGCCACCAGCAATGCCGCTTGCCAGGTAACAGTGACCGGAGGAAGGGCCTGCAGATCAGAGGGTAGACTCAGTTGGGCGGCCAGGGCGACAAAACTCCCGCCAATCATGATCTACCAGCCTGTGTCAGCAAAAGACGATAAGCCCGCGCCCTTATCTCCGGCCAACGCACCATAGGATCCGAGGGCACAGGCTGGGAAACGACCCTTACCCCACGAGAGTCCAATATGCCAAGCATCTCGAATTCGGCAGGCGTAAGGCTAACCTGGGGAAGCAGGTGCAATTTGCCAGGAGCAAAACCTAAGCACGCGATGTTAAGCTCGATATAATGGATATGTGAATCATACAAAGCAAGAGCGGCGAATGGGCTGGCCACAAGAACAAGTTGCTTATCGACAGACTCGGGAAAGTCGATCAACGCAACCCCCAGAGCAGAAACAGGGCCAACCCAAAGCGACACATGACTGGGCAGAACCGCTCGCAGGACAGAACGAGCCCTCTCATCAAGGGACAGGGTATCGTCCGCAACGATGACCCGGGAGAGACCCAGTGCGCGCACCCAGTTGACAAGCACCTGTCCATGGAGCAGGCGATCATCAATGCGTACCAGGCCGGCATAGGCGTCGGAGACATTCTGCTCAACCAAGGGGCGCTATCCTTCGCTGCGGATATCCTCATTGCCTGCGCGGCTGGCTTTTTCAGCGAGTTCCCGGGCTGAGGTGATAGGTGCTCGCTGGGCCAAGGCCTCAAGCAACATCGCCAGGTTAAGGCCACCCACCACAGCACAATCGATACCTAGTGAGCACTCGCGCGTGAGAGACAGGGCCACGTTACAGGGGGTTCCACCCCACATATCCGCAAGGACGAGCGTACCATCGTGTGGCGGCAGGGAAAGTATCGCCTCGCGCAGGCGTCTACGGAAAATGGTAGGAGACTCTCCCTCAGCCAGACCAAGACTGATCACTGCATCCTGCCGCCCCGCGATCATCTCCGCCACGCGAAGGAAATCGCCAGCAAGTTGTCCATGAGACACCAGCACAAGAGATATCACGCTTGCCTCCGTAATTGATTGGAGTTTTTTTGAGTATACCATGCCACTGAGAATACTGTCAACATCAAGTTGACGCCTGCACGGTGTTCCTTATAATTGACATAGTTGAAACGTGATGCGACTCTGAGAAAGGGCTTGATGAGCGAGCAGAATGCGACTGGGCCAGCGATAGCGAAGAAAAGGCAAAAGCTCGAGGGTCTGCTCTCGGCGCTCGACGGCGCCTTTGTAGCGTTTTCTGGAGGCGTGGATAGCAGTTACCTGTTGTCGATGTGTATCGATGTACTGGGCGCGGACAGGGTGATAGCGATCACGGCGGATTCGCCCCTCTTGCCACGGGCGGAGCTAGCAACTGCACGCCAGGTTGCCGCGATGCTGGGCGCCCGCCACCAGATCGTGCCCTTGGATGATCTCGCCATTCCCGAAGTGGCCGCAAACCCTCCCCTACGCTGCTACTATTGCAAGCGCAAGCGCTTTGAAGCCTTACTGGCGCTAGCGGCGCAGGCTGAGGGCCATGCCCTGTTGCACGGCGAGAATGCAGATGACCACTTGGACTACCGGCCCGGCTCGCGCGCTGCTCAGGAACTGGGAGTGCGTGCCCCCCTCGCCGAAGCGGGGATGACCAAGGCCGACATCCGACACTTGTCCCGAGAGCGAGGTTTGCCAACCTGGAGCCAGCCCTCAGCAGCTTGTTTGGCTTCGCGGTTTCCATACAATACACCTCTGACGCGCGAAGGGCTAGAGCGCGTAGAGCAAGCCGAGTTGCTGCTCGAGCGGCTCTTGCCCTCCTGTCAGCTTCGCTTGCGGGATCACTTTCCTGTGGCACGCATCGAAGTTCCACCCTCAGAGATTGCCGGGTTGGCTCAGCCGGAGATTCGCGCCCAGGTTACACAAGGCATCCGCAACCTCGGCTATCGCTATGTTACCTTGGATTTGGATGGCTACCGTATGGGGAGTTTGAATGCCGACATCGAGTCTTGACGCTTTGAACGCCCTGCACATAGAGGGCGCACATTTTGCCCGACCCGACCTGGAGCGCGAAAAGCGCAAAGGCGTGCCGGAGATCATATTGGCCAGCAACAAGTCTGTGGTCCAGTCGTTAACCATCGCCCGCGTCTTTCTCGAACGCACGGGGCGTGCGATCCTCAGCCGGGTGCCTCCCGATCTTGAGGCCGCACTTATCGAGGAACACGGCAACTGCGGTTTCGAGTGGTATGCTGCATCCCGAACGGCCATCCTGCGTGGTACAGAGTTCTGTATCCAACAGAGCGGTGGCCTGGTGGGCGTCCTAACAGCAGGAACATCGGATCAATCCATCGCCGAGGAGGCCAGCATCGTCTGTCGGGAGATGGGTTGTACGGTGCTCACCGCCTATGATGTCGGTGTGGCGGGTCTGCATCGGCTGTTTGAGCCATTGAAGCACTTTCTGAGCCAGGGGGTCGACGTACTGATCGTTGCGGCAGGCATGGATGGAGCCCTGCCCTCCGTCGTCTCGGGCTTGGTAGATGTGCCTGTCATCGGGCTCCCCACATCCGTGGGTTACGGCATGGGGGGGCAAGGACAAGCGGCCCTGCTCGCCATGTTACAGACTTGCTCTCCCGGATTGGCGGTCGTTAACATCGACAATGGCGTGGGTGCGGGAGCAATGGCCGCGCTGATCGCTAATCGGGCGGCAGCGGCTCGACGTGGAGGGTCCGCCACCCTCGACCAACCTATGGCCCATAGCGAGCTAGAGGATCACGCGCAAGAAGACAGTAGACGATAAGATCGAACACACAAAGACTGGGAATAGATGGCCGACCTATCCGCTTTGAACGATCAAGTACAACTGCTCGAGTGTAACCTGGATGACATGACCGCAGAGGCCATGGCATTCGCCATGGATCGGCTCCTGTCGACGGGCGCACTCGATGTTTGGTTCACGCCCATCTATATGAAAAAGAACCGCCCTGGGACGATGCTTTCAGTGCTCTGTCGGCCGGCAGATGGCCCTGCGTTACGCCTCCTCTTGCTCCAGGAGACGACCACCCTGGGCGTTCGCTGGCAGAACCTGGCACGCCAGGTCGCTGAGCGCCAAGTGGACGAGGTGATGACGCCCTGGGGACCGGTACGGCGCAAGTTGAAACTGCTTGGTGGACAGGTGGTCAGCGTCAAGCCCGAGTATGAGGATTGCGCCCTGCTGGCGCGCGAGCATGGTCTGCCCTTGGGACAAGTGTTGGAGGCTGCGCGCCGCGTCACGCCCTTAATGGGAATTGGGGAGGCAAATGATGACCTCGAGTGAGCCTATACGTGTGATGCTCGTGGATGATCACGCCGTAGTCCGTAGCGGGCTAGCTGCTTTTCTCCTTGCTTTCGACGACCTCAAACTGGTTGCCGAAGCATCGGGGGGAGAAGAGGCTGTTCGCGCTTGCCTCCGGGCCAAGCCCGACGTCGTCTTGATGGATCTGGTAATGCCCGGGATGGATGGCGCCGCAGCCACGCGCGCCATACGCCAGGCATGCCCTCACGTCCAGGTGGTAGCGCTCACCAGTTTCAAAGAGGAGGATGTCGTACAGGCGGCACTCAGGGCTGGTGCCATTGGGTATCTGCTCAAGAACGTCTCGGCAGATGAACTCGCGGAGGCTATCCGGCGCGCCCACGCAGGCAAGGCCACGCTGGCCCCCGAGGCCGCGCAGATATTGATCCACTCCGCTACCGAGCCTCCCCCACCGGGGCACGATCTCACGGAACGTGAGCGTGAGGTACTGGTCTTGCTGGTGGAGGGTCTCAGCAATCCCGAGATCGCCGACCGCCTTATCGTGAGCCGCTCGACGGTCAAATTCCACGTGAGCAGTATTCTGTCAAAGCTGGGTGTTGGCAGTCGCACCGAGGCCGTGGCCTTGGCACTGCAGAGCCATCTGCTCAAGTGACGCGGCCCGACCAGCGGGGACCGGCTATCACAGCAGATTGAGAGCAAACTTGGCCAAGCCTGTACAGGCTGATGCGCCCCTTGCACCCTGACTATCAGGCACAGGGGGCGCATCATTCTTAGATCAGATAATGCAGTTCGGAGATCAACGCTCAGCCTGGATTACGCCAGCTCCCCTCTTGCTCGATCCCAGGACCGAGGCGCCGCGCGGCAGCGGCCGCAATAGAACGACAAAGCGCGTCTCTACGGGCCATACCAAGTACTGCGGAAGAGTGCCCGGCCCGCAGCTATTACCTCCCAACCCAGATTGCCGGGCGTCCAGGTAGACAGAGATCTCTTCTCGCCGCCGCAGCTCGTGGGTATGCTGTGCTGCCGTCAGGTCCTCGGCTGTGAAATGGTGGGCGCTGAAATCCAGCCGTGGCTGGCCCACCACCAAAAGACCGGTAAGATCCTGTCGGCTGAAGGCTACCCAGCTCACGTCGCTTCGATTGCCGTTCTCCTGTGGTTTCAC
>CAYQDH010000258.1:0-7790 GCA_964416075.1 uncultured Anaerolineales bacterium
CGCCTAGGGCGCTGTATACCGACTCGAGGGCAGAGGCGGTTCCGTAGGCAAAGGCCGGGCTCACCGAGAGGTGAGGCTCGGGGTAACCGAGCGCCCGAGTGAGAGCGGCAAAATACTCGCGCCAGGTGGTCTTGACGCCATCGGTGATGACATAGGCTTGGCCCAGGGCGCGCTGGCTTGTGCCGGCGAGGATCAGGCCGTCGGCCAGGTTCTCGACGTAGGTAAAGGCCCCCAGCTTGTATCCCCCGGCCACGTAAGGCATCACGCCCATGCGCAAAAGCTTGTCCAGCTTGAGAAGGACTACCCGATCACCCGGGCCATAGAGATCGCCGGGGCGAACGATGGTGGCGGCGACCCGTCCCTCACGATGATACTGTAAGACCAGCGCCTCGGCCTCTCGCTTGGTCTGGCAATAGGGGTGGGATGTAGGAAGCTGCGGGGAATGCTCATCCATATCCTGGGCATCGATGAAGCTATGCACAGCCGCCGAGCTGACATAGACCAGGCGCGGCACGCCATTTTGACCCATGGCATCCAGGACATGGCGGGTGCCTTGCACATTCACTCGTCGGAAATAGCTCAGAGAGCCCCAATCGGATACAGCGGCAGCCACATGATACACGATGTCAACATCGCGCGTCGCGGCAACCAGGGAGGCCGGATCGTCGAGGTCTCCTCGAGCATGCTCGATGGGCATGCCATGGAGCAGCGAGAGGTCGCTGGTCGTGCGCACAAGCCCGCGCACGAGGTCCCCTCGCTGTAATAGGGCGCGACAGAGGGCCGAACCAACGAATCCGTTGGCCCCCGTCACCAGTACATGCATCATCACCTGCCCAATCCCGCGAAACGCTGGACTGCTTGGCGCCAAGGCGCCAAGGGCGCGAAAAAGCACGAAAGCAATCCTCTGCTCTGGGGGGTTCTAGGCCAGACGCCGGTGGGTGCGCTGGCACAAGAGCAGACGTCGCCAGGGTTATAGCACAATTGTCCCCGGAGAACAACTGTGAGGTAGACCTCCGAGTAGGCCATTCGACGGCACTCCACGGACGGAGATGCGTCACGTTGCAGTGAGGGGGCAAGTCTTGAGCGTGTGCTTTCAAGGCGGCGCTGACTAGGGCGGGCCCAGGGTGATGAACAGGTCAGTGCCAATGCCGACCGCGGCGTGCAGCAACATGGGGTAAAAGATCGAGCGGGTGCGAGCAGCAACATAGCCCAGCGCGAGGCCGGCGCCAATCGCGGCCAGGTTCTCGCTATAGGGCTTGCCGATGTGCACGAGGGTCGAGGGGATGGTTTGGATCAGGATCGCTACCAGCAGACCATAGTGCCGCTCCAGGCTCAGAAGCATGAAACCGCGAAAAAAGAACTCCCAGCCAAGATAGAAAACCAGGTAACACGCCTCCACGAGAAGGAACAATGCGAGGTGGGGCATCGCGCCTTTGGCGAGGGGATACTCAATGCGGATGGCCGGATCTCTCGCGGCGAGGTAGGCCAGCAGCAGCGCCAGGGGAAGCAAGACCCCGGCGGCGCACAGGCCACGGCGCACGTCACCGAGCTGTAATCCCAGGTCGCGCAGGTCTCTTTTCAACCAAAACCGGGACACCAGGGCAGGGACGCAGAACATCAAGAGGAAAGCCACCAGAAACTCGTAGAGGGTGGCATGTACATCGGGGGGCCAAGGGCCTCGGAACCCGGCAAAGAGGCGGGCGAAGCTATCCCTCTTGCCCTGGTATACCCAGACCGTGAGCAAGATGGGCGTGATGAACAAGATCACGACGACTTCAAGTTCTTCCGGCCTGGAGAGATAGCTACGTGCCACATCGACATCGCTCTTTAGCTGGGCGAAGAAGGAGGGCAACGACCTTTTCCTCATGCCGACGCCTCGTTACGAGTGTTGCTGATGGTCGACCTCTTCCAGGGTCTCCTTCTTGCGATAGACCATCCCCTGGAAGAGGGCCACGATATTGCCTTGTTCGTCGGTGATCTCTACCGTATAGGTGGCCAGGCGAGGGGTTCGCGAGACCTCGCGCGCCTGGGCATAGAGCGTGCCTTCGCTAGTAGCCCGCAGGTAAGAGATATGGGCATTGATGGCCACCGCCACTGCGCCGTAGGAATTGGAGGCAGCGGCAAAGGCCAAGTCGGCCAGGGTAAAGATCGCCCCGCCATGGGTTACCCCAACACCATTCAGGTGGCTCTCGTGCAGCGCCAGGCGAGCGCGAGCGGTACCCTCGCCCATCTCCAGGAGCTCGATCCCCACATGCCTGGCAAAGCGGTCGCGTTCGCGGATGAAATTGGCGATGTCCAACATATTCGACCTCGTGGTGGTTGCCTGTCGCGATCAGGCGATATGCGGGCCCATGCTGGCCAACTGGCCACCCTTGGCTACCTGGAAAACCACCAGCTTCTGCGCAGCCACCTCTCGCTGGCCAGCGCAATCGTATAGCGTAAAGGCGCCCTGCTCTAGCTTGCAGAGACATACATCGCCCTCGGCCCCGGGACGCAGGGTGCCCACGCGCTCCTGCAGGCCCAGGATCTTTGCGGGGGCATGAGTGGACAAGGCCACCACCGATTCCAGGTCCATACCCAGGTGCAGGAATTTGCTCATGGTGGTGGGCAAGTCGAACACAGGACCGGCGATGCTGGCGGTATGCAGGTCGCTGGAGATGATGTCGGGGCGCAGGCCCTGCTGCAGCGCGGCGCGAGCCACGGCAAAGGTAAAGCTCCCGCCGCCGTGGCCCACGTCGTAGAGGATGCCCCTCTCGCGGGCACGCCACACCTCCGGACGTACGCGCCCCTCTTCATCCAGGATGCCGCCCGGGTGCCCGTGATAGCAGTGGGTGATCAGGTCGCCGGGGCGGAGCATCTCCAGGATCTCGGCCAAGGAGGAGTGCATGCGGTCACCGCGCCCGATGTGCACCATGACCGGTTTGCCCAATGCTACAGCCACCTCGACAGCGGGCCGCAAGGCCTCTACGGCCGGGCGATGCCCGACGCGGTCCATGCGCGCCTTGATGCCCACGATCTCTCGCGCCTGGCCCACGCGGAGGGCCAGCTCGGTATTCACAAAGCGGGCATCTTCCAGCTCGCCCACCTCGTCGCCGATCATGCCCGCGTAGGCGATGTTCAGAAAAGCCAACAGCCGCGTCTGCGAGCGTTCGATGATATAGCGCTTGAGGCTAGGGTAGGTGTAGCCGCCTGCCGAGCCGGCATCCACTGCGGTCGTGACCCCCTTGGCCAAGCAGGAGAGGTCAGGTTCGACGCCATAGTGAGATACGCCCCAGTGGATATGAGTGTGCAGGTCCACCAGCCCAGGCAGGACGAGCAGGCCATGCGCGCCCAGGGTGCGGCGCGCACGCCCCTCGATGGAGGGCGCCACCTCGGCCACAAGGCCTCCACTGAGAGCCACGTCGAAGACGCCGTTCAGTTTCTGGGCGGGGTCGATGACCCGGCCCCCGCGAATGATCAGATCATACATGGCAATCACCTCTCACTGGGTCTAGAGCCCTAACCCATCCGCCACATCGGCCAGGTCGAGCTCCTCCAACTTGGCGCGGGTAGGATAGCCTGTGGCGGGATCCCAGCCGCGCAGCTCATAGTAGCGATCGAGCATGCCCGAGAACTGCTCCAGGTCGAGCACCACCTGGTCCGTGAAGGCAGGCTGGGTGAGCCAGCGGGCCACCTGCCAGTCGGTCTCGCGGCTGCGGCTGTGGTTGCGGATGTCGACCGCGCGAAGTAGGTTGAACACGCGCGCCCCCCCGCGGTCCAGCTCGGCTTCGCTCGTCTCATAGCCGGTGACGGCGGAAAAGAGCCTGGACATGAGTGCGGTGTCGGCTTTCTTGTCCTCGCTGAGCATGGAAAAGACGCGGGTCTGCTCGCGGTCGCACAAGACCATCGACTCGACGATCATGGCCCGGTCGTGGTGAAAGATGGCCGGCAGGGCGCGAGCCTCAGGCTTGTCGTAAGAAAGCGTGGGGTCGCAGGCATCGGGCGTGCCATAGACCTGGGCGCACACGTTGCGCGCCTCGTCAAAGGTGAGCGGGCCGCGGTTGGGGCCGTGCTCAGGGAAGTAGCGCAGCACGTGCTCTGTGAACTGGTGTGTCGAATCGCTGGCCGGGTCGCGCGAATCGACGCACCACTGCAGCACCGGCACCAGCCAGAAGGGGAAGTAGGGACTACCGCCTGTGCCCCAATGGGCGTTCCAGTGATTGGTCTGGCCAAAGCGCCGCGGATAGATATTATCGAGCAAGGCCGCCCCCTCCTCGCCAAAAAGGCGCTCCGCGGCATAGCAGGCGCCATCGGCCAGGGCGTCGCCGATCTCACCCTCGCGGGTGGCGATCTTGTGGATGAGCATGTGCAGGAAATTGGCCGGCACGGCTGCGGCATCGTGCAGGTTATCCACCGGCTTGTCGGGGATGGGTATCTCGATACCATCGATTTGCTCGATGAGGCCATGCTGGCGACAGCGCTGCAGCCAGGGGATGATGCCGTAGGAGATCTCCCAGCCATTGAGGCCATAATCGGCTGTCATGGCCCGCGCTTCTACCTGAGCGCGCATGGAGGTGCTATAGCCCCAGCACTGGAACGCGGCGTTGTAGATGCCGGGGCCCGTCTCCCCTGGGACGCCCATCATGAGGCGGTCCTGGCAGGGGGTGATGCAAAAACCACACTTGCGCGCGCGGGTTTGGATGTTGGGGTCCATCTTCCACTGCCAGCCGCGTCCGGAGGGCGGGCTTTGCCCCTCACGACTCGCCTTGAGACAGATGTCGAGCAAGCGCTTGGGATCGGCCACGCGCACACCCATGGTGCCGCGCACGGCCACCGCTTTCAAGTTCTTGGAGCCCATGAGCGCGCCGAACCCGCCCTGTCCGGCGGCGTTGCCCGTCTCGGTCTGCAGGCAGGCGATGCGGTTCAGGCGCTCGCCGGCTTGGCCGCAGGAGACGATGCGCGTCTTGGGGCCGTGCTCGGCTCGCAGAGAGGCCGTGGTGTTATAGGTGCCGGTGCCCCACAGGTGGGCGGCGTCGCGAATCTCGGCCTCGCCATCGTGCACCCAGAGGTAGACGGGCTTTTCGGCCTTACCACGCACCACAACGCCATCGAACCCGGCGAATTTAAGCTCGGCGCCCCAGTGCCCACCCATGCCGGAGCGAGAAAAGACCGAGGGACGCTGTTGTGGGGCGATCCCTGCCACCACCACGCGACCCCCGCCGGAAGCCATGGTCCCCGTGAGGGGGCCGACCATCAAAAAGAGCATGTTATCGGGCGAGAGGGCATCAATGCCCGGTTTCATCTCATCCCAGGCGATCTTGGCGGCGATGCCCATGCCCCCTAGAAAACGGGGCACATAGTTCGCGGTATCCAGCGCGGATATCTGCCCTCGCGAAAGGTCCACATCGAGAATCTTACCGGTCCAACCGTACAACTCGCTCATGTTAACGACGCCTCTCTGATGCTGGAATGAAGGTGAGGGCCTGGCCGGGGCAAATCTCCACACAGACAGGGCCCTCAGCGCGGTCCTTGCACAGGTCGCATTTAAAGTGGATGGACTTTTTGCCCACCTTTTTGGTATGAATCACCGAGCGTTCGGGGGTAAGGGGGCAGGCGCGGGCGCAGGCGCCACAGGCGCGGCACTTGCTCTCATCCACATAGCGGGCGCCGGTGCGCTCGTCGATAGCGATGGCCGAGCCCTCGGGGGTATCGCCCCAGCGGGCCTGGCAGGCAAAGTAGCAGGCAGGAAAGTCGCATTGCTTGCAGACGCGCATGTCGGGCCAACCCACGACATAGTCGCTGGCGTCGATGCGGATGCGCGATAGCTCGGGGTTGCACTGCCCTTCGTGAGAGAGGGAACAAGCCACTTCGCACTCGCGGCAGTTCAGGCATTTTTTCGGGTCGGCCTGGATGACCCCGGAGCGCTGGGGACGGGGAAGGGCGCCCGCAGTCGCCAGCGCGGTCTGGGATGGTTCGATGGACATGGTCGCTCCTCATAGGGATGATGGACAAGGCCTTGGCGGCGCAGCGAGGCGCCATGACCTCTGTGCCGCGAACAAACAGAGGATATGATACTACAAGGTGGGGTGAAGGCGAAAAGGGCGGGATTGGCACAGCCGCAGCGGGCAGGTGGATTTGAGTTCGATCCCATGGGAGGTTAGAATGAGGTGATGATGCCATGAAGGTCGTGTATGGATACGCCGTCGCAGGCGTGAGAGGCACAAAGATGAAGACCTTTGTAGCCGTGGTGCGAACATGCCCAGATACGGGGCTTTATGTTGGGTACGCCCAGGCTTCGTTGGGGCGCATACTCAGGCCAAGACTCTAGACGAGCTGCAAGAGAACCTGCGCAAGGTCATCCAGATGATACTCAACGACGGAGAACCGGCTCTTGACGGAGAGTTCGTGGGGACACTCATGGTGACCGTCGTGCCATAGGATCTCGCTATGCCCAACACAGATCGAAGGAGCAAGCAGATGGCTACAATGATCGCATACTGCGGGTTGGACTGCGCCCGCTGCGAAGCCTATATCGCCACCCAGAACAACGACATGGCGGCGCTGCAGAAGGTGGCAGAACATTGGAGCCAGGAGTACAAGATGCCGTTCACGGCGGAGACGGTGGTGTGCGATGGGTGCACCCATGTGCAAGGACGGCACCCGGGGTATTGCGGCATTTGCGCCATCCGCGCCTGTGGGTCGGCGCGCGGGGTGGCGAATTGCGCGCATTGCGCCGAGTATGCGTGCGAAAAGCTGGCGGGGTTTTTGGGTGCGGTGGCTGAGGCCAAGAGCGCGCTGGAGCGGATTCGGGCGGGGTTGTAGCAGCCCGGTAGCGCGACGCTTAGGCCACGCCTCGACCACATCTACTCGAAGTCCAGGTTGTGTTGGTAGGTTTGAATGAGCGGAGCGCCAGATCCTACGAACATAGATCAGGTTCGACAGAATGCGAGCGCTCCACCTGTGTGAACTCGTTCGCTCATCCCAACGTGAAATGGCGAGCTGTGCAGGTAGGTCGTTCATCTCACAGTCGTGTGATGTTGGACCGGCTCAAGGATATGCCCGCCATCAACCCCATGATGATCCCGATCAGCAACACGATCACGTAGAGCTGAATGTCCACAGGTCATCCCTCCTTATCCACGCCTCACGTACTGCTTTCATGAACTACGCCTGCCCCAAAACTACGACCACCAGCAACACCAGCATGACTAGCGCCCCGAGGAGCGGCGCACATCCTCCGGCCTGCCCTCTATCGTATTCCACGTCAGGCCGACCAACCTGCCACACGAAAGTCTCAGGGGCCTGAGGAGGTCGGGAGGACGGGCGCAACAGAGCCAACAAGAGCAACAGTAGCAAAAGCACCACTTCTGGACCCATGAGCCTCCCTTCCCGGTTCGCTGGTCTCTCCGATCTTTACTGGGGAGCGAACCGCTTTTCAACCGACAACTGTATCCCTCACTGGTATATGGAGAGACGAAGGGATGTTTTGGCTACACGATGCAGCCAAGATAGTGGTGTTTGTCGTTGTGGCCGGAGATTCTTCACCTTCGGCTCAGAATGAAAGAGTTGAGATGATGATGGGGGTTATTCGTATCAGGAACTGTCAGGCCAAATATACGCCTTCAAGAATGAACAACTAGAAAAAACAGTTGTTATTGCCCAGCTATTATGCTAGAATGAGAAACCACGCTGGGAAGCGTGCCGCCCGGCATTCCGTTCGCAGTTTCGTCGCATACTCGGCGATCCATAGCACACAACGGTCGCCCGCTTCAGGAGGTGGTCAAGACCGACGCGGAATACGTCAGCTGGAT
>CAYQDH010000259.1:0-7778 GCA_964416075.1 uncultured Anaerolineales bacterium
GGAAGGTTGATGGTCACAACGCCGATGGAGCCTGTGATCGGGTTGGAACCGAATAATCCGCCTCCGCGCTTGCGAAGCTCCGCCGTGTCGAGGCGCAGCCGGCAGCACATGGATAGCGCGTCCTCGGGCCGCCAAAGCCGCTTCGTAGATCGATTCGCCCAGAGTAGGATGTGGGTGGATCGTGTGTTCCAGCTCATCGAGTGTAGCTTCCAGAGACATGGCCATGGTCCCTTCCAGAACCAGGTCACTGGCATGAGGTCCTACAATGTGCACCCCTAGAATTGCACCATGGTTCGCCTCAGAGACCACCTTGACAAAACCGTCCGTATCGCCAATGGCCAATGCTTTGGCATTATTCGCCAGGGCGAACATCCCCGTCTGAACATCGTACCCCTGCCCACGAGCTTGTTCCTCCGTCAAGCCGACGCTGGCAGCTTCGGGCAGAGAGAAAATGCAGCTCGGCACCGCCGTATAGTCCATCATCGCGTGGTGCCCAAGGGCGTCTTCCACAGCCACCACGCCTTGGTGCGAGGCCACGTGCGCCAGCATGGGCCCCTCAGAAGCCACGTCGCCAATGGCGTAGATGTGCGGCACAGCGGTGCGCATGCGATTGTCCACCTCGATCCCTTTGCGCGTAGGACGCAAGCCCACTGTCTCCAGGCCAAGGCCTTCCGTATTGGGCACGCGACCCACCGCCACAAGAACCTTCTCTGTCTCTATCTGGCGCGACCCATCAGGAGCAGCTATGGTCACGGCAAAGCCAGCACTGGTGCGAGATACGCTGGTAACACGTGTGCTCGTATGAATTCCAATTCCCTGCCTACCAAGGCTCCATGCCAGCCCATCGCCAATTGCCGCATCCATCAACGGAGCAATGCGCGGAAGCATTTCCACGACAGTCGCCTGCACACCCAGGGTACTGAACAGGCTGGCGAACTCCAAGCCAATGGCGCCGCCCCCAATGACGCACACACTAGCCGGCAACGCGTCTAGCGCCAGTGCGCCGGAATAGTCTATGATCGCGGGATCGTCCAGGCCGGGGATGGGCAGTTGCATGCCACGCGAACCCGTGGCGATGATCACATTGTCCGCGACAACGGTCTCTTTGCCATCAGGCAGTTGCACACTCAGCGTATTGCCGCCCGTGAATGACGCCTCGCCCATGATGACCTGCACATCGAGGCGTCTGAGCAGCACATCGACGCCACCCACCAACTGCTTAACCACCTTGGCCTTGCGCGCTTGCGCTTTCGCCCAGTCGATCTTGGGCTCCTCCGAGACCACGCCGTACTTGGACGACTCTCGAACTAGGGCGTATACCTCAGCAGTACGCAACAAAGCTTTAGTAGGCACACATCCCTCATTGAGACAGACGCCCCCGATCCACTTTTTCTCCAGGCAGACAACCTTGGCCCCCAATTGGGCTGCCCGGATGGCCGCCACATATCCCCCCGGCCCCGCACCGATGATCGCGATGTCAGCACGAATTGCCATGAGTCCTCCATAGGATGTAGTGTAAAGTGAGCCCCGTGGCTCACGTCGTTCACAGCGTGCCGCTAGCCACAGATTCCATCACCCGTCTCGCATCGACAATCCAGGGGCCATCACCTCGCAAGGTCAGCCTACCCTGGCTTGCCTCATAAAGCACAATATCCCTCTCACCATCCAGCGCGAGCACGAGAGGGCGCTCGGAGGGAAGATCGATCGATTCATCCACTTGCAGCACACGGAACGTCTCGATGCCAGCTTCCACAATCAGGCCTGGGCCAAGGACAGCCCGAACTCGTCGCTCCGCCGCGTGAGAGAGTTGCAGCCATGCCCCATACTGGCTGTCGGGCGCCACATAGCGCATCCTACCCACCAGCGACGATATCCCAATGCTGGCAGGATCGGCTCTCGTGACCATGACCTGGCACAAGTCAGCGATGTCCCACACCGCTCGCGCGCCAACAAAGCGGCCTTGCAGAACTGCCACATCCACCAACGCACGGTCGCGATGGAGCCCGTCGAGGGTGATCTCGATCCACTTGTGGCGCTGAGCAGCGCCCCTCAGGGCAACACGTCCGGTGGCTACATAGCCCGCCGCTAATCCTGCGATGGTGCCCTCCACAAAACTAGGAAGTACGTTGTTGGTACCCGTCGAGATAGGTAACAGTGGCACCTCGCCCGCCGCTTTGGAGGCCACCCGCACCGTGCCATCCCCGCCCAGAAGAATAATGCACGCGGCGCCAGCCTCGCTTAGCAGGTGTGCCGCCATCTCCGAGTCTTGGGGTTGCCCAGACACTGCCATATCGAGGAGATCGACCCGGGGCATAGCGCCGCGTACATGTGTCAATCCCTCGAGGGCACGTTCCCCCAGATGATCGGTATCAGGCATGATTAGGACATGGTCGACACCCGCTTCTCCCAGTCCGACGAGCGCACAACGCACAATACTCACCTTACCACGATTGTCGATCGTGGCAGCGTGTGCCACCAGCCTGCGAATATCCTTCCCCGATGCGGGGTTAGCGATAATGCCAACGAGTGTCATGATGGTTTCTATGCCCGACCTTGGTCGTAGAAGGCCTTGACCTGTTCTGCAGAGGGCAGAGAGGTCTGGGCGCCGTGCACCATTGTGGCAAGTGTGCCCACGCAGGTTGCATAGCGCACGGCCTCCACGAGATCGTCCCGGTTCCCCAAGGCCACCGCCAGCCCCCCAATGAATGCATCGCCAGCCGCGGTTGTGTCGACCACCTTGACCTTGCGAGCAGGCACGTGAGCCTCTAGCCCAGCCGAAACCACAAACGCGCCCTGGGCACCCAGCGTTACAATAACGACTGTCACACCCCACCCTATCATCTGATGCGCCGCATCACGAGCATCTTGCACACTGCTCACCTGAAGCCCTGTGAGAGCACGGGCTTCCGACTCGTTGACCACCAGACAGTAGACGCCTTGCATCAAGTCCGGAGCCACGGAATATGCCGGCGCGGCATTCAGTATGACGGGCAGATCAAGAGATCGAGCCGCATCGATCGCACCCTTGACCACAGGAAGGGGTACCTCCAGCTGCAGGAGGAGGTAATCGGCGCCCACCATGAGATCCTGTGCACCGTGCACGTCATCAATGCCGACGCACCCATTGGCTCCCGGATCCACAACAATAGAATTCTCGCCACGACTATCGACGATGATCATGGCGATGCCGCTCGCAGCGCCCGAGTCCATCTGTACGTGTCCCGTGCCCACCCCCTGCTGGCGCAGATTCTCCAGTAGGACTGGGCCAAAACTGTCGGCGCCCACACGTCCAACCATCTCCACCCGAGCTCCAAGGCGGGCCGCGGCAGCGGCCTGGTTGGCCCCCTTGCCACCGGGAATGGTGACAAAATCCTTCCCGCGTGCGGTTTCGCCGGGGCGAGGCATGACTTCTGTTCTCACGACGAGATCCATGTTGATGCTGCCCAAGACTACGATATCCGTCATCTTTCGCCCTTCCTTACGCTTGGCCGCTCAGGTCTCTCTGGCAAGCAGACTTGAATAGCCCCTCAGCCTTTAGCGCGCGCTGCAGCCTTGTGCATAAAGCGGTCCAGATCGACGATGAAACGTTCGTGCGATCCCTCGCCGATCAGCCCGGCGTCATCGCTAGCCTCGACGCGAAACACCAGTCTTCGCCCATCCACCTCGACCAGCTCCGCACGCGCTTGCACAGAGCAGCCTACTGCAGTGGCTGCCAGGTGCCGCACGTCAAGCCGAGAGCCTACCGTACAGTACCCTGGCGGCAACTGCGCATCGACTGCGGCCACCGCCGCCCCTTCCATCAACGCCACCATAAACGGGGTAGCAAGGACATCGAGGCCACCGCTACCCCATCGGGCAGCCGTATGCTCCTCGCTAACCTGGATATTACGAACTCCTGTTACACCCGGACGCACGCTGTCGACCATAGCTATTCCTCGAGGTTTGTGGGCAAGGCCATAGCCTAGGGCCAAAAACCAAGGCCCTAGGCCAAGAATAAGGCCGAGTGAGTCACTCGGCCTTTCGGATGTACTTTGAGACCGGCCATATCAGACCGCAGGCACGGTCGCACTGTCATGGACAATAGCCTGTAACTCGGGCGCTTCGAGGGTCTCTTTCTCGATGAGTCGATTTGCGATGGCGTCAAGCTTCTCGCGATGCGACTCGAGGACATCCTTCGCCCGTTCATAGGCACGATCGATCAAAGCCTTCATCTCGCGATCGATGGCCGAGGCGACTTCCTCGCCATAGTCGCGTTGTTCGGAGATCTCTCGCCCAAGGAAGATCAGCTCCTCTTTTTCACCAAAAGTGCGTTGACCCAAGGTACGAGACATGCCATACTCGGTGATCATAGCGCGCGCGATCTGTGTCGCCTGCCGCAGATCACTACTGGCCCCGGTCGTTACGTCACCGAAGGTGATCTCTTCAGCCACCCGTCCGCCCATCAGACCGGCCATCTGGTCCTCGAACTTGTTCTTGGTGTATAGATGGGTATCGTCCTCGGGCAAGCTCAGCGTATACCCCCCCGCCATGCCACGGGCCACGATCGAAACCTTGTGCACAGGATCGCTGTGCACCATCTTCAGTTGCACGAGAGCATGCCCCGCCTCGTGGTAAGCAATCGTCTTCTTCTCTTGCTCGCTGATCAGCCGGCTACGTCGCTCCGGACCCGCCACCACCCGCTCGATGGCCTCCTGAAACTCGTCCATGCCCACAGATCTCTTGTTCAGCCTAGCCGCCAAGATGGCCGCCTCGTTCACAAGATTCTCGATATCTGCTCCCGTAAACCCTGGGGTCTGCTTGGCCAAGACGGAAAGGTCCACATCATGGGCCAAGGGCTTGCCTCGCACATGCACGGCCAGGATGGCTTCGCGACCTCGACGATCGGGGCGATCCAGGACTACGCGGCGGTCGAAACGCCCCGGGCGCAATAGAGCTGGGTCTAGGATATCCGGACGGTTCGTCGCCGCGATCACAATAACCTTGGTATCGGTATCGAATCCATCCATCTCTACCAGGATCTGGTTGAGCGTCTGCTCACGCTCATCGTGGCTACCACCGAGGCCCGCGCCTCGTTGGCGCCCCACCGCGTCGATCTCATCAACAAAGACGATACAAGGGCTGTTGCGCTTGGCCTGGTCGAACAAGTCGCGCACGCGACTGGCTCCTACACCCACAAACATCTCCACAAACTCGGAGCCACTGATGCTGAAGAAGGGCACCCCAGCCTCCCCCGCCACGGCCCTGGCCATCAGGGTCTTGCCTGTCCCCGGAGGGCCCACGAGCAGCACCCCTTTAGGAATGCGCGCTCCCAACGCCGTAAAACGCGCCGGATCCTTGAGAAACTCGACAACTTCCTGAAGCTCCTGTTTGGCCTCGTCAGCGCCCGCCACATCATCGAAGGTGCTTGTTGGGCGGTCACCCGAAAACATCCGTGCACGGCTCTTGCCAAACGATAAGGCCTGGTTGTTTCCACTCTGTGCCTGACGTAACATGAAAACAAGGAACAGCCCAATCAACACCAGCGGCACAATCTGGATCAAGACGATACCCCAGTTTTCCCACATGCTGGGGCGCAGGGCCACCAATTCGCCAACCGACTGCATCTGCTCTGGTGTGACTCCGAGCCCCTGCAGAGTCTCTGCTAACCCCACATTGGGTTCCTTGCGAGACGTATAGTTAGCAACTTGAGAGCCTTCACGTACAGATAACCGGATGTTCCCCTCGTTCGTGACGCTAAGACGCTCTACGCTACCGTTCTGGATCAACTCAGCCACTTTGTTGAGTGGCAGCTCACGAATGTTCTCCGATGGAGCCAGGAAGCTATAGAATAGCGCAATGCTGGCTACCAGTATCAACAGGTACACAAATGCATTTCTAGGCCAAGCGGGTCTCACTCTATCCTCCACATACCAATACATTGGCAAGAATTAGTCAATCGAAAGGCGCGGCACATTCAGGGGAGCTACCACGGTTCTCGACCATGGCCACTCGTGCTCTTTTCATAACATATTCTAGCACAGATAGCGGGAAACAGAAAAGATAGTGGGCGCGGAGCGATACGGATCAGATCATGGCAGCTCCGTAGAAGCTGCCAGAGCGGAACGAGCGATGGAACGATAGAGAGGGTATTCCGCACTAGGCACCCAAGCCAGCCACCATCCGCGTACAAGCCATCAGGCGAGAATCACAGTGGGCCCAGTTGGATTCGAACCAGCGACCAACCGGTTATGAGCCGGCCGCTCTAACCACTGAGCTATGGGCCCCTCGCAGCCTTCCGATTGTACCACAGGCCAGGAGGCACGTCAAAGACTCGGGCCTCTTTGCAGAAACGACTGCAAAGAGGCCCCTATTAGCCTATTGCTGAGAGCCTAGACCCATGCCTGCTCAGTTCTGCCCATACTGTCCAGCCACACGGGCACCCAGACAAGCGTCACCAATTGTACAGAGACGTTCGTCCTCTTGGGCCTGACATCCACCGTCTCCAGAACCTCGGTAGAAGGATCGATACTGGCCTGCAGCTCAGCCGCCTCGGCTTCAACCGCGCTTTCCAGGTCTTCGAGCTGCTTCTGCAGTGCTGCCACGGTCTCCTTCGCCCGTCCCACATCCTGCTGTTCGGATACCGTTCGCGCCACGCCTCGCATGGCCGTCGCTGCCCTGCCCATGGTCGACCTGCTAGAGACCTTGCGCCCCGTGAGGGCGCTGAGCACGGTGGCCGCGATGGAGATGCCCGCCTGCGCTTTCTGCTGGGTGGACTGCTCACGCTGCTTATCCACCACTTGTTGGGCTCGGCGGATCCTCTCCTGCAGAGTCGCCGTTTTGGGAGCATATTTGCGGCGCAGCTTTTCCACCGCTTCATCGCGGGTCTCGTGAAACAGCTGCTGCAGGCGGATGCGAAAATCGCGTTCTGACTCCCCCGGCTTGGAGACTTGGTTCAGGCTCGGCGACATCAACAGGCCCAGGCTTTGATTGTGCACCAACCAGGTCACTAAATCCTTATTCCAGGTTGCCTGGGCGCTGGCCCGCAAGGCAGGCAGTTCCGTAAACTCGCCCCCTTCCGGAGGCGACTTGTCCAGGTCAGAGGTAGAAAGCGCTGCGGCTTCCGCATTTCCCCAATCCACCGGGACAGCTGCGTCCGTCACGGGTGTAAGGAAAGCCACGTCCTGCACTTCGTCGATCTTGGCCTTTACATCAACAAAGCGCACTTGAGCAATTCCCAGAACTCGAGGTTCGTAGAGCAGCCTCGTGCTTGCGGGTGCTCTCCCACGAGGTGACACAAAGAACTGCGTCATCCCCGATGGCACCACAAGAGGCTGGCTCGTCGGCCCCCTCGAGGAGACCGGGGTCATCGTTTCGCGCTCCGCTGCAGGCGCGGGAGTAAAAGGAGAGGATTGCGCTGCAGGCCGGGACGAAGCTTCGCTGAAAGTTTGCCGGGGCCCCATCAGCGACTTGATTTGGCCGCGGGTCAAAGGTCCACTCAAGTAGGACATGGCCCAGCGCGTCTGGAAAATTGCCGGAGCATCCTCATGAATGTTGTTCATCAGAAATACCCGGCTACCGAGGCTCGATATCGTCCGCTCCATATCCCGACGATCGAAACCTTGGCTCCCAAAGGTCACCCCCTCCAAGCCATCCAACAGGCGAGCCTTATCTCGTTCGGTCTGCAATCGGCCCACAAACCATGTACCAGTGTTCGCCAACCCCTTGTAATCCAGATCGACAGGGTTCTGAGTGGCCAACAATATGCCCACACCATACGCGCGAGCTTGTTTGAGGAGGGT
>CAYQDH010000260.1:0-7776 GCA_964416075.1 uncultured Anaerolineales bacterium
GGTATCTCGGGGGCCACCCCTTTGAGCCGGAACAACACTCGCCAATCGAACGAGGAGACGATGACCTGGTCTTGCAGCGAGCGAGACCGCACCATACGCACGACGTTGGTTACGACGTCGTCGCAACCAACGACGTCCGGCCTGGGGGCTGGCCTCTTGATCTCGATATTCATGCGCACGCGGTGACCCACCTTGTCCAGCACCTCTTCCAGTGTGGGGATGACCTCTCCGCCATAGCGGGGGGCAAACCGCGCCCCTGCGTCGAGCATGCGCAACATGTCGAGGGGCATCGTGCCCACGTGACCCGAGGCATTGGTAGTGCGGTCAACGCTGTCATCGTGGATGACTACGATCTCGCCACTGCCACAATGCATCACATCCAGCTCGATCCCATCGGCGCCCACGCTTATCGCGGCCTGAAAGGCCGCCAGGGTGTTCTCTGGCGCTATGTCTGATGCCCCCCGGTGTCCCCAGATCAATGGTCGAGAAGTTTGTGTCGATGTGTGTTGCATACGACCTCCATCTTCACGGCAATAGCTTGTTGAGCCAGGCCTTGGGTTCCACAGCGATGCCGCCTACGCGCATCTCCCAATGTAGGTGGGAGCCGGTCACCAGGCCCGTGGCGCCCATACGTCCGACGATGTCTCCTCGTTGCACGAATTGCCCGATGTCGACTCCGATGTGATCAAGATGATACAAACCACTGTACACGCCAGCGCCATGATCGATGATCACCGCGTTGCCGCGTACCTGGAGCGGTTCCGCCAGCACTACAACGCCGGCAGCCGGGGCACGAATGTCGTCGCCCGTCTCGCCGTCGATATCTATGCCTCCATGATAGGACAATCCACCTCCCTGGTAGCGCCGCCGCGTGCCGAAAGCGGAGGTAATCGTTCCCTCGATAGGCCACTCAAAAGGTTCTTGCCAAAAGATCTTGGCCGAGTACCCCCCGAACATGTCGGCCAGGTGAGCCGCCTCGGGCTGGCTCACCTCGGGCGCCAGCAAACGCGCCACAGAGGGCTGGAATACCAGGGCCTCTTCCTCATATTCTTCATAGGCGCCCACCACGACCTCGATTTCCGCCTCCAAGGTCTTTTCCTCTCCCTCGGCGGAACGGACTGTGATCCTGAGTGCCCTCTTTTCTGGTGCATCGACTGCACCGATGCCCACGATGGCCAGATAATCGCCCTCCGAACGAGCCACAAATCGAAAGACCTGTTCGTGGTCTTTCCCAACAAGATGGCCCGAGATAGAGCAGGGGCGGTTGGTGACCACCTGTACCACGAACGAGTTCCCCTGAGCTACCTGCGCTTTCGACACCGTCCAAGTCGCTTGCAGGGGCTCTAGTGTCGGTGTGGCAGTCGGTGTCTGCGTGGGTGTGGGTGACGGTGTCAGCGTCGACGTGGCGGTCGCCGTCGCCGTGGGTGCTGCGGTGGCCGTCCATGTAGGTGATGGCGTGATGGTCGCTGTAAGGAACGGCGTTGCCGATGGCAGCGCTATCACCCAGGACGACACCCGTTCGCAACCTGCCAGCGCAGTTGTCGCTATCGCCAAAATAACAAGGAGGATCCTCGCCCTACTTGTCATCGTCGGTCTCGGTGCCTGCTGGCTCGGTTGCGGTTTCCATGTCCACCACTTCCGTGTCGGCCTCCTCCTCAGCCAGTCCCAGGGCCGAGGCCAGTTCTTCCGACATACTGAGCCAGGTTGGGTCCTGGGGGTATAGGGCGAAACTCTGGCGTGGGTGCTGCAGTTCGTAGGCCTGTAGCCGACGGTGCACTTCCTCGGCCAGGTGCTCGGCGAGGCTGTAGCTGGCATGGTCGGGCCTCATCACGCCCCAGATGTCCAACGCCGGTTGGCCGTTCCAGGTCCATTCCGGCCCCAGTACAACAAGGGCGACCGGCTGTTGCTCCTCGCCCAAAGCGATGATCGCCTCTCTCCACGGGCCGCCCAGCCTGGGCAGATAGCGTTGTCCGATCTCGTCGGCCGTAAAACCAAACGGGACGTCGGGGTGCACGTCCTGCAACACCCGAAACATCTCTGCTAGGGCCGGGAGGTCATTTGACATGCAAGTGCGCACGGTGATCTGCCCCAAGTCCTCATCTTGTTCCGCGCCTTCACCATCGCCCAGGCGTACCCAGGCGAACTTGCGCTGCAGGATGGTGGGATAATACTTGCTCAGCACATCATAGTCCACTTCTTGGCCCCAGTGGTAGTAGACGCGCGGATCGATGTACGATTTGAGACTGGTGCCTAGGTTCCAGGTTCGCTTTTTCCCGGCGATCATGGCCTGCGCCTTGATCTTACCCACGGCGATCTGCGCCCGGGTGAGCGCCTCTCGCGCCGCGTCCAGCGACGCCTGCGCCTTGGCTATGCGATCTCGATAGCGCTGACGTACCTGGTGTCGCTGGTCTGGGCTCTTGGCGGCAGCCTCTTTTTCCCTGGCTTCCTCCCTAAACCCGGCAAGCTTGTCCTTGGCCAGCTTCATGGCCTGTCGCTTGCTCTCCATGCGCTCTTCGGCCCTCGCCTGCCGCTGTTGATAGCGCTCCTTGGTCGCGCCCCAGTTGCCGCTCTCCTTCTTCGTGTGGTTACAGAGTACGGCCGCTTCCAGGTTTGCCATGTTGGCAGCTTGCCATTTCAGATATTCCGGATGCTGAGGCTTAATCTCGGCAGTCTGCAGGCTGTCGCGTACCACCCGCGTGGCATGGTGGGTGCGGAAGACCTTGGCCGTCAGCCCGGGCAAGATGCCCGATAGGTAGGCGTTGACATCGCGGCTGGTCACGTCGGGGAAGAGTTGCGGCAGATCGCGCGTCGGATGGCCCCTCTCTCCGTTGCCACTGCTCGCGCCGGAGGAGGGACGAGCTTGGCGGCTCAGTTCGGCTAGGTTGGCCAGCACTAGGGGTGAGGGATTCAGCTTCTTGTGCCACTCCACCGAGTCCTTACCCAGGAACTTGAACTCTACGGTTCCATCCTCGTGCAACTTGACATGCTCGGGACGCAACGTGGTGGCGCCTACCGTATCAGCTTCGTCCGGATCCTTCTCGTCACCCACGCGCAAGCACAGCGCATCGATCAGGTAACAAGCGGTGGCGATCATCCGCCGCCGTGGATGGCTGTCTTGCAGGCCGGACTCGATATGCGACCTCACCACGCCCAGTTCATCGTCCAATCGCGTGGCCTTGTCGAACTTGTCTGCCTCGCGCTGTTGCTTGACGGGCGCCGTGTCGCTAAGCCAGACGTACTTGAGCTTGGTGGCCAGCTTGTCCTCCCAGCGGGCCACCCACAGCGAGTCGGGTTGCCAGACGATCTCGCCCCAATCGCCCTCCGGACGTGGCGCGTCGGGGCTCAGATTCAGGGTGATGTCCGAGTGCGTGGCCCCCTCTTTCCAGCGGCCGCGCAGCGGATGTTGCCCGCGCCCCATGAAAATGCCGCTTGGCTCGGCGATATAGGCGCCGATCTCGACGCGCTGGCCATTGACAATGGCGAACCCGTGCTTCGCCTTGAGCGCCTCCCGTTGTGCTTTGCGCTCGGCCGCCAGGGCCTTGCGCTGCTCCTTGGACATGGCTTCCTTGTCGCGCTTTTCCGCATCGACCATCGCGTAAAGGGGTACCCAGTCCACTTCGCGGAGCGTCAACACTGGATCTGCGCCCAGTGCAATGCTGAAATCCCGCAGAAAATTGGCCTGGAAGACCGCATCCTGCACATAGGGGGTATCTTTCTTGCGCGCCCACGCCATGGCCATCTCTTCTTGCTTGGGTGTGAGTTGTCGCCGCACACCCCGGATGACCAGGCTGATACCGGTATACGGCGGTGGCTCGGGGACCACGACGCCATTGTGAATAAGCTGCTTTAACAAACTTTACCTCGGTTATCTACGAATAGGTGTCTCTTGATCGCCATAACACAGCATCGGAGGATAGCACAAAAACACGGTTCGGGCAAGCACAGGAAAATCGCTCTTGCGATACTCCATATGCCGCCACGGTTTGTCCTCGATGCCCATTGGACATAAAATACTGTCTCAAGAAAGGGAGAGGGGACACACGATGAGCTTCAGCGGTGACAACGTCTACCAATCGGAGAGCAGTGTCCGGAAGGAGTTGGGTGAGCTGCGCCACGATCAGTTACCCCTCTTCATCTCCGCGCTCCTCATTTTGACATGGGCCTGGCTGATGGTGGTGACATTGGGAGGCAAGACCCCGGGCATCGAGGATTTCCCCTTAGCGCTGGCCTTTTTTGCCGCGTGTGCGGCATTCGTCTTGCGTGAGGATAACTATCCACTAGCTAGCTGGATGGTGTTGTTGGGCCTGATGACCCTGGATAGCCTGGTGGTCCTGGCCTACCCTCGTCCCGTGTCACTGTCACTGGGCGTGGTGGTGGTTGTTGTGGGTACGGTGCTGCTGGGCACCTGGCAAGGGTTTGTAGCTGGCACCGTGATGTGGGCTATCGGGGCCACCGCCTGGTACTTTGCCGCGGGCTTGGAGGCACTCCCTCAGGATATGCTGCCGGTGCTATTTCTGTACTATCTTGTTGGAGGCGCCGTGTGGGTGGCCGCACGCCCACAGAGCTTGTCTGTACAGTGGGCGCTGACCGGGTGGGAACATGCCCGCCAGGCTCTGCGCGAAGTGCAGGAGCGTCGCGGGGAGCTCTATCGTGTGGTGCGCGCTTTGGAGGAGGCAACTCGGCGCATCGAGCGTGTTAACAATGAGCTACTGATCGCCCAGCGCGAAGCTGAGGAGGCGCGAGCGCTCCAGGCCAGGCTGGCGGCCACCGTGAGCCACGAGTTGCGCGGGCCGCTCAACTTGATCCTCGGCTTCAGTCGGCTGATGGCCCTCTCGCCGGAGAGTTACCGAGAGCCTCTACCCTCGTCATATCGAGCCGATGTCCAGACCATCTATCGAAATTGTCAGCACCTGGTTTCTCTGGTGGATGACATCCTCGACCTGTCTCAGATCGAGGCGCAGCACTTGCCCCTGGTCAAGGATCACGTGGACCTGAACCAGGATGTGGTCCTCAAGACGGTCGAAATCGTGCAGCCCCTGGCAGCGCGCAAGGGACTCGACCTGCACCTTGGCCTGGTCAGCCCGCTGCCCCAGCTTCTGGCCGACCAGGTTCGCCTCAGGCAGGCCTTGCTGAATCTCCTGATCAACGCCGTGCGTCTCACCGATCGTGGTGGCATTACGGTACGTACGGCACAGGAGGGCGATAGCCTGGTGGTCAGTGTGCAAGATACAGGGCCCGGAATTGCCGCAGAAGATATCCCCAAGTTGTTCAAGGAATTCACCATGCTTCAGCGGACGGGGGCAAAAGAGGAGGGCAGTGGCCTGGGCCTTTCCATCAGTAAGCACCTGGTGGAGCTGCATGGGGGACAGATATGGGTGCAGAGCCGCAAAGGCATGGGTACCACCTTCTTCTTCTCTGTGCCCTTGCCGGGCGCGAGTTCAACTTATGCGGCCCCTGTGCGCACCCAGGATGCCCAAAAGCAGCGCGATAGAGAGCCCCGTTGTCTTGTAGTACACCAAGATCCAGGGATTGTGCGGGTACTGAGCCGACACATCGAAGGTTATCGCGTCGTAGGCCTTTCCGATACGGAAAGAGTCACGGACATGATCGAAGAGCTTCGGCCTCGCGCCGTCATCACCACAGAAGAGCTGCTGCCAGCCTTGACAAACCGATTGGGGCAAGCTTCCTATGATGTGCCGGTCATCACCTTTGGCGCGCCGATTCGCCGTGACAGAGTTGGCCGGGCCAATCTGCTGGGACATCTCGTCAAGCCCATCTCTCCCGATACCCTGGGTGCAATGATCAGGCAGGTGGAGCGCGATGGGGAGACTACCATCCTTCTGGTCGACGACGATCCCGACGTGGTTCGCCTCTTGGAAAAGATGCTTACCATCATGCCCCGGCCGTACAAGATTCTAAAAGCCTACGACGGTCGTGGCGCGCTAGAGGTCATGTCCGACTGTGTACCGGACGTAGTGTTCATCGATCTCGTGATGCCCGGCATGGACGGGGAGCAGACTATCATGCGCATGGGCGAAGACGAACGCCTCCGGGATGTGCCAGTCATCTTGATCTCAGCACAGGACCAGGTGACGTCACGCATGGCCCTGCAGACCCCCATCGCGGTGCGCTGCCGCAGCGAGGTGGAAATCTCCAGGGCAGCCAACTGCTTCAAGGGCTTAATGGACGCATTGAGCCCGCAGTACCTGGAGGAGCTAAGACAGCCTGAACGGCTTGCAGCAGGTCCTGCTGTGTAAAGGGCTTTTGTAGCACCGCCGTCGCGCCCAGAGCCAGTGCCAGATCGGGCTGGCTGAGGACAGAACAGATGACCACCGGGATATGGGATGTCTCGGGCGTCGTTCGCAGGTGCTGCAGGATAGACCAGCCATCCTGTTCGGGCATGAGCACATCCAATAATACCATGTCCGGCGTGCTCTGAACCAGGGCGTTCTGTACCTGCTCTCTGGTTTCGGCCATGTACAACGTATACCCCTCATCCTGCAGGTATCGACGGTAGAGGCCCAGAGCATCGGCGTTGTCATCGATGACTAGGATAGCGGAGCTGCGCACGATGGGTATGGTAAAAGTGAGCACCGCATCGCTGTCCCCCTCCTGATCCAGACCCATGCAGCCGTGGTAGCTTTTCAGCAGTTGTCGGCTAACCGTGAAGCCGCAACGCTCCTGTAAGTCAGTGAGATGGCACCCCTGCGCCCAGCCATGTAACCGCCAGGTCATCTGCTGCGCGTCCGCCTCGATCAGCGCCTCGACGGCATGGGTCGTGCTTAGGCTGATGACCTCGGCCAGGATCCCCACGATGATCTGGCGCAGGATGGCTGGGTCGGCTACGGTGGTGGGCAAATGGGCCGGCCCTCCGATCTTGAGATCAACGCCCTGCTGCCTGGCGAGGGGCAGGATCGTCTCCTGGATGCTCGCCAGCAATACATCGAGATCGATCACCTCTCGGTGCGAGGCCTGGGCGGCTCGATCGGCCTCTTCCGCAGCCAACTCTATGAGGTCGGGTTGCTCCTGGCGGAGCGGGCCCGGCGTGTCGCTTTCTACCCGAGACTGCTCCCTTTCCCTGATTATGCTGGCGATTGCGTCCAGCGCCTGGCGATGAATCCTGTAGAACGATGTGCGCCCCAGTTGCAGCTCTCGACATACCTCCTCTTGGCTATAGCCCTCCACATAACGTAACCAGGCGAGGCGATAGTGCTGCCACTGTGGCTGTCCGAAAGCCACCCTATCGGGTGGGCGTAGTGTCTCGATGGCATCCAGGATGATCTGCCGCAAACACTGTGCGCTCGTGGCGCGGGGCATCGCAGAGCTTACCAGCAACTCGGCCAGCGGATGCGTTTGCAGGTAGCCCGGGTCGTATAGGTTGGACAGACAATCTCGGACGTAACTGGTGAAAAGCTCGTTGGTAATCACGTTTGAAATCGATAGATCCACGCAGCAGGTTATCTTGCAGAAACCACTGAACGATGCAGGATATTAACAGGTACAAAACGGGTTGAGTCTTGTGCAACAATCTGCTATAGTGAATGTGAGCGACTTGATGACTCTTAGCAGCGTCGCTCAAGCCGGCATTCTGAAACGGACACTGGATCTCGTGGCCGCCTCGTGTGGATTATACCACATGCAGGTCTTTTTTCCATTTTGCTGCCCTCGTGGTCAGCTAGCGTCGTTTCGATTTGTCCTAGAGGGCCAAAGGAAGAAACAAGGTTCGAGGACCGCTTGACGTGGTCGTCGCGCCGATGACTGTGTGAGGCAAGAGAC
>CAYQDH010000261.1:0-7737 GCA_964416075.1 uncultured Anaerolineales bacterium
ACCCTGGTGGACAGTGTGACAGGACTGATCTGGGGGATGGTCGTGGTTGGCGGAGAAGAGACGGCCGCCAGTTGGCAGAAGCTGTTCGAGCGAGCTCAGGAGATGGGGCTGCTGCTGGAACAGATGAGTGGGCTAACCAGTGATGGGGCGCAGGGGTTGTTGTCCTACCTGCGCGGGGCTCTCCCGTGGGTGCACCATCAACGATGCGTCTGGCACGTATGGCGCAATCTGGCCGGGGATCTGGCCAGCGCAGTCGCCCAGGCGACCAAAGGCTTGGCCGAGGATCTGGCCAAGACGACAGCAGAGACAATCAGGCGGGAATTGACCGCCCTGCTTCATGCAGTGATCGATGCCTCGGGGTATGAGCAGGCTGAACAGGCTCTAGCCCAGCTCAAAGCCCATCCCTTCGGCGGCCCCCTGGCCAAGAAGGTCAACGAGCAATTCGATCACCTGCTCTATCCTTTGCTGGCCTGTCATCAGGGACTGGTGCGTATCGCCCCAGAGTGGCTGTGGCGCGATTTCCGCTTACGCTTGAGCCGAGGACGTAATCACGGCTCCGAGGAGCGCTTCGAGCGGGCAGGGCTCCTGTGGGCCGTCTATCACGACTTCACGCCCGCACAGAGTAGGAAAGAACGCAAACGACGCTACAAACACCCTGGTCAAAGTCCCCTCGAAGTGGCCGGAGGGGCGCCAGGGGAGATCAGCTACCTGGACGCCCTGAGCGTATGAGCACTCGCGGTTGGCTTGCCCTTGCCCTCAGATCGAAGGGGGCAGGCAAGCGGGAAGAGGGGGCTCTCGGTGCCTACCAGCAGGCCCCATTTCTCACCAGCAGAATCTGCAACCGAGTCTGGAAGGTTGACGCGGGGGGTGAGGGGCGCTAGGATATCATGGTGAGTGCCGTGTGTTGGCTGTGCCTGATCTCTAGCTCAATTCTTGGGAGACGCCCAACCCTATGAACGATCGGGAACGATTTCTGGCTGTGGCGCAGTTCGAAAGGCCCGATTATGTGCCTCTCATGTCCTGCAATGGCATCGACGGTCCCCTGCCCGAGACGGTGCAGACCTGGCAGGAGAGGCAGGGCGCGCCCGAGCGCCTGGGCCATATGCCTATGGCAGAGGAGTTAGGGCCGGAGTGGACCTCCTTGTTGGGCGCCACTGGCCCCCTGCAGCGCGCCTGGGATACCTTCTGGGGCATGACCCGCCTGCACTATTGGAGCCCCGAGAGCGAAATCGCGGTCCCAGATCCGGAGATCATCGCTGACGATGGGGAATACCTGACCCTCCAGCATGCCAACGGGGCTGTCGTGCGCGAGATGTACAACAACGCCGAACGTTACGGTATGCCCGAATTCATCCGCTACCCCCTGGCCGGACCGGAGGATTGGCCCGCCTATCGCGAGCGCTGGCTGCCCCTGGAAGAGGGAATCTATCCGCAGGATTGGTCGGCCCTGGCCGCACGATGGCGGGTGCGCGATTACCCCCTGGCGGCAGGGATGCCGGGCACCTTTGGCGTGTTGCGTAGCCTGCTGGGCACGGCGCAGGCCTGCACCATCCTGTACGATGCGCCCGACACAGCGCGCGATATCTTGAGTCACTACCGCCAGCGGACTATGCGCCGGATGGAGCGTTACATGGCCGACATACACCCGGACTGCATCGGGATCGGTGAGGATTATTGCTATCGCTCCGGTTGTTTCGTCTCCCCCGCCCTGTTTCGCGAGTTCTTTGCCCCACACTATCGGGAGATCGTGGACTATGGCCGGGCTTACGGGGTGCGCCTCTTTCTCGTGGATTCGGATGGCTTTGTAGAGGGTGTGGTGCCCCTGTTGGAGGAGGTGGGGATCAACTGCTTGCAGGCCTTTGAGCCGCGCGCGGGGAACGACGTCGTGCGCGTGCGGGCGCGACATCCCCGCTTTGTGATCTGGGGCGGCCTGGACAAATACGTGATGGACCAGCGGGATCCTTCGGTGATCGACGCCGAGGTCGACTACAAGGTGCCCCCGCTCCTGGCCCACGGCGGTTACTATCCCGGGATCGACCACGGCTTGCCGCCGACCACCTTCTATCGCAGTTATTGGCATTTGCAGCGTCGGCTTCACGAGCTGACCGGCAACCCCACAGGCGAATTCTGGAGATATGCACCTTGATCGGGCAGGGAAACGTATCCGTTTGGTTCATACCCAGCTGGAGGAGTCTATTCCTATGAACAGTGCATCTAGTCTATTCGAGTTCACGCCCCGAGATGGGGCCACGGTCGCCAGCTTGCGGATCGATCCTCAAGTCAGAGGCGATAGCCCGGTCAATCCCTGGCTATATGGCAAATTCTGCGAGCACTTGGGTAACAATATCTATCACGGCATGCATGCCCAGATCCTGTTCAACCCCACGTTCGAGCGCTGGTCCTTCGGCGCATCATCCGACTCGATCAACCGTCCCGATGGCGGTATGACCAGCGAATCGGACAGCCAAAAGATCGCGCAGCGGGCAAGGTCGTACCATGAGAGGATGGGACTGCACGACGCCGGCCTGCTGCTGCGCGATTTTGCGGATGGCTGTGCGTTCGGCTGGGTGCGCCAGGGCGCTACCGAGGAGGTGGTCCTTAGCCCAGATGTAGGTCCCTACGGCCAGCGAGCGCAGCGCATCGAGTTGTTCGGGGCCTCGCCCGCCAAGGTCAAGGGGATCGCGCAGCGTCTCTACTTGCCACTGCATCGCACCCGCGGGTACCTATTTCGGCTCGTGGGCCGGGCCATGGACCCGACGACGGTGGTGCTATCCCTGGCGGCGGTGGGCGCGGATGGCCGGGCGGGGGCGCCCCTGGCGCATGTCTCGGTGGATCTGGGCGTCGCGTGGAGCACCTCGACCGGGCGCCTGGATATCCAGGCGCGGGCGGACCTCGATCCTTCCGGGCTCTACGAGTTCACCATCACGGCGCAAGCCGACGCCAATATGGTCCTCGAGCGGGTGTTGCTATACCCGGATGATCACGCCGACTATGCCGATCCGGATGTGATCCGCATGCTGCGCGAGGCGCAGTTGCCCCTATTGCGCTGGCCCGGGGGCAACTTTGTCTCGGGCTACCACTGGCGCGACGGGATCGGCCCGGTGGACACGCGCCCGACGCTGCCCAATCCGGCCTGGGAGGGGCTGGAGTTCAACTTGTTCGGCACCGATGAATTCATCGCCTTTTGCCGCGCGGTGGGCTGTGAGCCGATGATCTGCATCAATGGGGGCAACGGCACACCCCAGGAGGCCGCCGAGTGGGTCGAGTACTGTAATGGGGCGGCCGATACCCCCATGGGCCGCCTGCGTGCCCAGAACGGGCACCCGGAGCCCTACGCCGTGCGCCTGTGGGAGATCGGCAACGAGCTCTATGGGCGCTGGCAGGCCGGCTGGACGACGCCAGGTGGCTATGTGGATCGCTATCGCCAGTTCGTGCGCGCCATGCGCGCCATGGATCCGACGATCGAGATACTGGCGAACGGCGATCAGGGGGGCGGGCTGGAGATGGAGTGGAACCGCCGCTTGATCGATGAGAACGCCGCGGAGCTCGGCACGATCACGGACCATCTGCTGACGGGTGGCAATGTGTCCAACGATACGGACCCGACGACGCTCTACCAGGGCTTTATGGGCTACGCCAGCACCCTGTTCGCCAAGTATGGCGCCATGTGCGAGCGGATGGCACAGCGGGGTGTCCGAGAGCCGCGCATTGCCATCACCGAGCTGCAGCTTTTCGCACACTTTCAGGGGCAGCCAGAGCCGCGGTCGGCGCTGCATCCCGACCGCATGCCCACGCCGGCGACGATCTCCGAGGCGCTCTATGTGACCACCATCATCCATGCATGCATCCGCATGGGCGAAAAGGTGTCGATGCTCACTCACTCGGCGACGGTCAACCATGGCGGCGGCTTGCGCAAAGCGCACGAACGGGTGTGGGGCAACCCAATACACTATGGCCACCAGATGGGCATGGCGCTGGCCGGCGGGACGCCGGTGAAGGTTTCCCTGGCCTGTGGTGCGTACGATACCGATGAATCGTTCGGCCAGGTCCCTGCACACTGCCAGATGCCGTCCCTCGACGCCATGGCCGTGCTCAGCGCCGATGGGACGACCCTCAGGCTGATGCTGCTGAACCGGCTAGCCGGCGGCTCTCCTATCGCGCTGGAGATCGATCCGGGCATGCCCGTGGCAGCGCAGGCTGAGGTGGTTACTCTGGCCGGGGAGACCATGTATGACCAGAACACCCTCGAGGAGCCGGAGCGCATTACACCTCGACACACGACCGCCGCGGTGGTGAACGGCAAGCTCCGCCTCAACGTGCCACCCTATGCTCTCGTTCGCGTGTCTATAAAAAGGGCCTAAACCACACAGCCCTGGAGCGAGCAGAGTTGCTGATAGGCTCGTTCCAGGGCGCTCACGATTCAGTCCACGCAGAAGCAAGGGATATTACGCTCGTGCAGCAGCCTCCGTGCGAGCATCGTCTTGCCGGCGCGGGCGGCGCCGCCGATGATGTACAGCGTCGGATCACCCCCTCCCCGCCATGCTGTGGAAAATGACCAACCCGCTGGGCTCATCTTCCTGCCACTCGACACGTCCCAGCCAGGGGCAGCGCGAAGCCGGCAAGGCGATGGCCCCGTAGGTGCAGATCGTGATGCGCCTGCGCTGGGCTTGGGCACGCAGTCTGTCCAGGACCTGCTGCAGGATCTTGCCTCGAAAGGGTGTGTACATGAAGAAAACCGTGCCATCGGCGAGGTCTGCATCACGAACATCGGCATTGACGAACTCGACTCCATCCAGGCGCAGACCGCTCGCGCAGCGTTGCGCCGTGACGCAGTAAGCGGGCTCGAACTCTATACCCCTAGCCCTAATGCCCGCGCAGGTGTTAATGAGCATCACCACGTGCCCCAGGCCCGAGCCCAAGTCATAAAAGATGTCATCGTCGCGGAAACCCACCCTTTCGATCATCTGCAGGACGATGCGAGCGGGCGTGGGTTGGTAGAAGACCATCTCCGGCTCCCGCGTCCTCGTCTCCTCGGGGGCCGGCTCGGTGAGCCAGATGCCGTTGACCAGCACGTCCAAAGCGTCGTAGCCCAGGTTGTCCTGGGCGATACTCTCTGGGTACGCGGTTAACGTGGCGAGGCGTTCAGTCAAGCGCGATCCTCTGAGGCGACCGGCACGGATATCTTCCCGCAAGCGTGAGAAAAGCTGTTGGTCGATCTCTTCCAGTCGATCTCGCAAGGCCTTGGCGCGGCGCCCACCGGCCGCCAGTTCCCGCCTTTTGCTATGCGGCGGAGCGCCATCCAGGTCCGCCATGATGGCAAGCTCGAGAGCCTCCAAAGCGACCGCCCTCTGGATATAGTTTTCCTCTTGGTACAGGGCACGGTTTTGCTCGATGGCCTGGATTTTCCGAGCGATGTCATTGATGATATCGCCCGCACGGCTACGTTCTCCACCACGTGGATGATTATCCACTGCCTCGTATGACCTCCATCGTAATCAGGGCTTTGTCATTGTCGCCGCGGCCGTCACCCTGAGTGCAAACGAAGGGTCTCCGCTACAGTAAACAGGGATGTTTCGCTTCGCTCAACATGACATAATCACGACTTTGACAAAGCCCTGCATCGTAATTGGCATGGATCGACAGGGCATCGATAAAATGCTACATTAGTTGCGTAGTGCCAAATAAGCAAGATACCTAATGACAGCCTGGGATTTCTATCACAAGGAGCATGAAAGATGAAGCTTGCGGAAGGGATAGCTCGCATTACCGAGGAGAATCTACAGTTCGCCAAGCAGATCGGGGTCACCGATGTCGTGGCCATCAGTCCGCAGGTGGTGGCCTCGGATGGTCCTTATTTCGACTATGAGAAGTTGGTGCAGCTCAAGACGCAGATCGAGGCCGCGGGCCTGCGGCTGGCGGCGATCCAGAATATCCCTCCCGCGTGGTACGACAAGATTCGTTATGGCTGGCCCGGCCGCGATGAGCAGATCGACTATTACTGCCGCACGATCCGCAACGTGGGCAAGGCGGGAATCCCCATCCTGCACTATAACTTTCACGCGGTGAAAGTATGGCGCACCAGCCGCCATACGCGCGACCGTGGTGGCGCCCTGGTGACGAGCTACGATCACGAGCTGATGAAGAACGCGCCGCTGATCGGCCCGCAGGCCATCGATGACGATGAGCTATGGGCCAATTTCGAGTACCTCGTGCGCCGCATCATCCCCGCGGCCGAGGAGGTGGGGCTCAAGATGGCGCTGCATCCGGACGATCCTCCCGTCAGTCCCATCGCCGGGACGGGGGCCATCTTCCGGGATATGGATTCGTTCCAACGTGCGCTGGACATGGTGCCCAGCCCCTCCAACGGCCTGCTGTTTTGCCAGGGCTGCTTCACCGAGATGCTGGGGCAAGACGTGTTCAAGGCTATCCGCCATTTCGGTGCACAGGGCAAAGTCTTTTACGTGCATTTCCGCAATATCGTCGGCACAGCCACCAACTTTAAGGAAACCTTTATCGACAGTGGGGAGATCAACATGTTCGAAGCGATGAAGGCCTGGAAAGAGGTTGGCTTTGACGGGCCCATGATCCCCGACCATTTGCCGCATATCGCGGGTGACAGCGAAGATGGGCGGGCCGCGCGAGCGCACGCCATCGGCTATATGAAGGCGCTGATGACCGCCGTGGGGGCGGTCGAAGACTAGCCGACTGCTCATCCTGCAGCAGGTTCCGAGCCTGCTGCAGGATGCTGCTAAAGCGCCTCTCGCCAGCGTGCCACCCAGGCGGCGTCCATGCGCGCCGTCCCTCGGCGACCAACCTCCCCAACCCCAGCACGCCGCAAAAAGCCAGGAACTCACGTGGGGAGTTGGCCGGCGCCGACGCGGGGCCAAAGGTGAGATAATGCCGGAAGAGGTCCTCATCACCCTCTTCCGCAACCGCCTGCGCCAGCTCGATGTTGCCCCGAGGTCCCGGCAAGCCCGATTCCCGCATCAGGAAGGCGTCCCACTCCCCGAGTGTGCGAAGCGTCTCCTGGTGTCGTTTCATTTTGCTCATCTGCGCTGACCCGTCCTCTCCATCGTTTTCCGCTATGCCCTGGCCTGGCTCATCTGTCCTGGCTCACCAGAACGGGATTACGACATGAGTATAAGGCCCCCGTAAGTCGGGTCAAGCCATCGTCGCGCTCATTTGACAGTGCGGCGCTCTGGACGAATATGACATCCTATACCCACCTGGTGTGCCAGAGCCCGCAGAGCCAACGCAATGGCCTAGCGAACTTGGCCACTGCCATCGAGTCGCAAGAGCAGGGAGAATAGAGCTATGGCCATTTCCGATCCAAGATCAGTGGCGGCCAGCAGCCGCCCAAGAGCACGTGAGCTCGGCATCACGATGGGTCACATGAACCCCGGGCTATGGAACGCCATCACCGACGTGCCTGGCGTCGTGGTGGGTCACAGTACTCTGATCGCTGGCGATGGGCCGTTGGTGGTGGGACGCGGCCCGGTGCGCACCGGCGTGACCGTGGTGGTGCCTCGCGAGGATATCCGCCAGGATCCGCTGTTCGCCGGTTATCACATCCTGAATGGCTGCGGCGAGATGACGGGGCTGGCCTGGGTGGACGAGTCGGGGTGCCTGGCCTCGACCGTGGGCCTCACCAACACATTTAGCGTGGGGGTGGTCCACGACGCCCTGATCGCGGCGGGTGCGGGTTGGGGGCTGACGGTGGCGGCAGAGACGTATGAT
>CAYQDH010000262.1:0-7732 GCA_964416075.1 uncultured Anaerolineales bacterium
CTTTTCACGGCATGAATTGCCCGGATAACGGCGGCCTGCAGAACTTCTCTACTGTATATGAGTTCGATTTTGTGGACAGAGGACGGAAGTTCATCAAGAACGCATTTCGCAGGTGTTATAACCACATCGTAGCGTCGCTTCATGATCATGGCGGCGATTTTTTTTGCTTCGCTGATGCTGCGCATCGTGAGTGCGACAGGGGCCAGCCACAAATCGCATAACGAGACGCGGGTATTCCACAATTTCGGCACAGCCGAGAGGCCCCAGTGGAAGCTGGTGCACTGCCACAAGTCGCCCATCGTGACCCCGGAGAGCCTGCGGGCCGTCCGGGGATAGATCTGTCATCGTTCTTGCAACGGATAGTGTTATACTTATAATGAGTATTGTATAACGTCTGTTCTGCGAGGAGGATCGATGGCTGCGTTGACGGTCTCGAGCAAAGGATGGGTTGTCATTCCTGCCGAGCTCCGAGAGAAATACAAGTTACATCCCGGAGCCAGGGTGCAGATTGTAGACTATGGCGGGGTCTTGGCCATCGTCCCGGCGATGGAGGATCCCATCGCCCAGGCTCGGGGCATACTCAAAGGCCCCAAGTCGCTTACAGCGCTGCTCATCGCCGAACATCAGGCAGAAGTCGACAATGAGCACCGCTGATGCTGCGGTATACGTGTTGGATAGCTTTGCCATTCTCGCTTACGTGGAAGAGGAACCACCCGCGGAGCGGATCGAATACATCCTGCGCCAGTGCCAGGCAGGCCATAGGAGCGCTGTGCTCTCGGTCATCAATCTCGGAGAGGTACTTTACATCACGGAAAGGGAGCGTGGCCTGTTTCGCGCTCGCGCAGTGCTGGCAGCAATCGAGCAACTCCCTCTCGAGGTACTCCCTGCCTCAAAAGGTGCGGTCCTGGCGGCAGCGCATATCAAGGCTCGCTATGCTATCTCCTACGCTGATGCCTTCGCCGTGGCCGCCGCTCATGAATTGCACGGAATCATCGTTACAGGCGACCCGGAATTTCGGCGGGTCCGCGACCTAGTATCTATCGAATGGCTCCCCGGCGCCCGGTCGAACTAGAGCAGCCCTAACATCTTCCCGTGGGCCGTGCCCCGGAGTGCAAGCCAGTATGACAATCTCCGGGTCTCTTTTTGCGCGCCTAGCCTGTCTGACAATCCAGAGGATCGTCGTATGGGCTGTACATCGCACTATTGCTTGCTGGATGCCGCCGCTTCTCTTGCCAGCCGAGTCCAGACGTGCAAGCGACCGGGGTGACCGGCCAGGGTCTGTAGCTCGCGCAGGACGACCTGCACGTGGCAGCCCTGCAGGCGCCGCATCCCCTCTTGCAGGTCGCGGCGCAGGGCGGTTACGCCCTCAGCAAAGACCACGTCACTGGCCTTTTGCCGCCACATAATCACGTGGCGGTCCCCCACGCGCTCGATCACCCGATCCAGGTCGGTCCACGCGCTGCACACAAATCTGGCGCAGGCCATATTCCACCGCGCGCAACCAGGGGTCCTGGCAGCGCCAAGTCTCCCGCGGCAGCAACTCCTCCCAGGCGCCCACGGGGCGGCACCACACCGGGGCGCGGTCGACGGGGCGCAGGGCGTTCACATCGCGCCAGCGCTGGATGATGCGCCGGTTCTCCTCGCTCGCGGCGATCTCGGCGACGCGGCGAGCCAGCTCGCGCACATAGTCACGGTCCATGGATCGCCGCGCGTCGTGGCGAACCACGCCCTTGGCCAGCATCTCGTGCGTGACCTCTGGGTTGTCCGAAAGGTCAATGCCCTCATCCTGCATGGTGTCCAGTCGCTGCCAATCGGTTTGCGAATCGTCGACAGAGCTTGCGTTGTCCATGTTGCGTCACCCTAAAGGCGGAGATAATCGGCCAGATCAACCGCCTGCTCGGTATCCGATGATTGTGTCGCAGCCAGACCCATGGCCACGGCCACGCTGGCCTCGGCAGGCCCCACCGCCCGGGTGGGCTGGCCGTGAATGAGGGCGGCGAAGTCGTCCAGCAGGTGGGTATCGGCGCCGCCGTGGCCTCCCTGCTCCTTGAGGACCGCGAGGTGCTGGGCAGCGTTCACGTCATCCACGACGTGTCGCGGCCAGTAGAGCAGCTCGTCGCTCCCCAAGTTGCCCTGCAGAGTAGCCTCGCTCCCGCCGATGCGCATGCTGCGGTCGGTAAAGGGGGCCACCACGTTCAGGGTGTAGGTGGCCAGCACATCGTTGGCAAAGGTCACCTGCACTACGCCGTGGTCGAAGGTGTCCTTTTCCGCGTTCCACAGGCACAGGTCAGCGGGGGGCCAGCCGTTGGCCTCGCGGATGGCCTGGATCTTGAGCGCCAGCGGCGACATGCGCGCCATCGTGCGCAGGTGCGAGTCGGGGCAGGTTGGCTCGAGGGGGCAATCTCGGCACTGCATCCCCGCGTCGGGCCTCGGGACATAGTGCGTCAGGCGGGCCATGGCCTCGATGCGCACGGGGAGCGCGCCGGCCATCCAATAGAGCATATCCATGTCGTGCACCGCCTTGGTGATCCACAACCCCCCGCCATAGCGACGCAGGCGGTTCCACCGGCGGAAATAGGTGCGTCCGCCATAGTAGAACTCGTCGGCCTGGATGGTCAGGGTGCGCCCCACCGCCCCCTCCTCCACCTTTTGATGCAGGGTGCGGTAGACGGGCGCAAAGCGCAGGTTCAGGCCCACCATGGTGTGGCCACCCGCGGCGCGATCGGCCTGCACGATGGCTTGGCAATCCTCCATGCTCAGGGCCAGCGGCTTTTCTACATAGAGCCACTTGTCCCGCTCCAGGGCTGCGACGGCCGGTTGGGTGTGCTGGCCGTCGGGGGTGGCCACCAGGACGGCATCGCAGGGCACATGCTCGAGCGCATCGACCGTGTCCTCGTAGATGGGCGTCCCTTGCAGACCACAACTCTCGCCCACAGCGCAGGCGGCCTCGGGCAGGCGATCCACCAGCGCGACGACCTTATAGCCCGGGTGCCGCGCCAATTGCGCGGTGAACCATGAGCCTCGTCCTCCCCCCGCTCCGGCCACGATAATGCGTATCAGTTGGTCCATGTTCCCTCCTGGTGTGAATATGCCACCGAGCAGTCCACCCGCGCCTCGGCGCGATTGGACCTGCAAGAAACCGAATCTTTGGGCAGAGCCGGCGTGTTGCTAGGCGCGGGCGCCCAAGTACTGCCTGCCATAGTCCCGCCCGTAGAGGTACAGGGCATCGATGTTCTCGTCGGGGACCTCGGGCATGATGCTGCTGGTGGAGGCCAGCCCAAAGCCTCGCCCGGGACCCGCCATCTCGTAGCTGCGCCGCACGGCGGCCCTCACCTCTTCCACCGCACCATAGGGCAACGTGGTGGTCACCGAGACGCAACCCCACAAGATCAGCCGCCTGCCCCAGCGGCTGCGCACAGTCACGAGTTGGTCGAAAGGCACGCCTGCCTCCTCCTGAAATCCCTGCAAGCCGGAGACCCCCAGGTCGAGCAGGCGATCCAGCACGGGCATGATGTTGCCATCGCAATGCCAGACGATGCGAATGTCACGCTCGATCAGGGGCTGGACGCAACGGCGCAGCTCGGGCCAATAGAGGGCATCCAGGGAAGCGGGTGAGCAGAGGGGGCCGTCGTTGGCGCAGATATCCTGTCCGCCATAGACGTAAGGGGCCAGCCCGTAGCGATGGATCGCCTCGGCGATGGCCAGGTTCTGCAAGTAGCCCTGCGTGGCCGTATAGTGGTAATAGCGCCGCACGTGCTCGGGCTGCAGGGCGATGGCCGAGAGATAGGTGTTGTAGCCCCAGGCGTTATAGGGGCCCATGAAGTCGGCCTGGCCGAACCCACCGATAAAAAGCACCTCGCCGGCGGTGGCGTCGCGATGCTCCAACAGCGGCTCGGCGTAGCGGCGCGCCTCGGCCTGCAGATTGAACTCGCGAGCCAGCTGCTCATCGGAGGGCAGGGCCTCCACCAGGGGAATGATCTCCTCGGGCTCGCGCAGGCCCAGGCGGTTGGCCCAGCTGTCATCCACCACGCCCGCGTTGCCCAGGCGATCCTGGGGCATGCAGAATTGCGGGCAGAGGTTGATACCCAGCCGGGCCAGCGTTTCCAGGTAGACGGCCTCCTTGTCTCCCCAATAGTCGCGCCCCGCGATGCGGCTGTAATAGTCTCCCTTCATGATCCAGGAGCCCACCATGCAGGGCTCTGTCAGCCGCTCCTGGTCCAGCGTCCGTCGCGCGATCTCCGATCCCTTCATGATCTTCTCCCAGCGCATCTATCCTGCGGTTCATAATCCTTCCTGACATGGCGTACTATAGCGCATGTCGAGGATACAGGCCAGAGCACAGTGGGGCCAGCCTCACCTCGCCGCCTGCGCCGGGCTAGGCCGAGGAGGCGTACAATGGCCACAGACAGCCACTGCGCGCAGATATCTATTTGACTTGCGTCGGTGCGCAGCTATTATGCTCTTGGAACACGGTACATACTGTGCCACGCGCGAACCTTTTCCCATGCTTGCAAGGAGTCCTGACCATGTTCACCCATGCCATCTTCGTGCGACGCGACGATGTCGGTTACCTCACCCTCTCCTGCGATGAGCCGGGCAAGCCGATCACCCTGAGCCTGGCCGTGCTGGAAGAGCTGGAGGCGTGCCTAGGGCAGATCGAAGGCCAGCCCGAAGGGCTGCGCGCTGTGGTGCTGCAGAGCGATAGCCCCAAGTATTTTTGCGTCGGCGCCAACATCGAGGCGCTCAAGACACTGAATGCCGAGACGATTATCCCCTGGGTGCAAAGGGGGCACGCGGTGTTCAACCGGCTGGCGGCGCTGCCCCTTCCAGTGATCGCCTTTGTCACCGGTTACGCGTTGGGGGGAGGGTTGGAATTGGCCATGGCCTGTGACCTGATCATTGCCACGGAGGACGCCAGGCTGGGCCAGCCGGAGGCCACGCTGGGCGTGGTGGCCGGCTGGGGCGGGAGCTATCGGCTGCCTCGCCGCGTGGGGCCGGCGCAGGCCAAGATGCTCTTTTTCAGCGGGTCGATCATCGAGGCGCGGGAGGCGCGGCAGATTGGCCTCGTCGATTTCGTGGGCTCGGCGGAGCAGATCACGGCGCACCTGCAATCGCTGTTGCAGGGTATCCGGCGGTGCAGCCCCCTGGCGGTGGCGCAGATGAAGAGGCTGATCGACCGTAGCCCCGCGATCACCCTCGAGGAAAGCGCTTATCAAGAGGCCGTAGCCTCCAGCACCTGCATGGCCAGCGCCGATACGCGGGCGCGGATCAAGGCTTTCCTGGAGAAGCGCAAACCTTGAGCGAGACCCTGGGAAGGGTCGGCGGATCGGACAGACGCGGGGGCCCGGCGCCCCGTGATCTGGATACAGTAGCGGGAGTTTGACACCGAAATCCGGTGTTCAGAGGCTGGTGAACAGGCTGACCACGTCTATTCGTTCACAGGTGAGAAGCTAGTCTATGGACGTCTATTGTCCAGTCATCCGACTATGCGTGGAAGGCACGCGGGCCGAATTCGAAGGCCGCGCTGATGACGCCCGCACGCTCTATTTGCGGGCCTGGGAAGCGGCCCGAGACGACTATGAGGCGTGTGTGGCCGCGCATTACGTGGCGCGCTGCCAAGAGAGCCCTCAGGACATGCTCTACTGGAACCAGGAGGCGCTGAGTCGCGCCGATGCGGTGGGCGATGAGAGAATGAACGGGCTTTATGCATCTCTCTACGTCAACATGGGGCGGTCCCATGAACTACTCGGCCATATGGCTGAAGCGAGACGCTACTACAGGCTGGCCGCTGACCTGGGCCTGGTGCATCGAGAGGAATAGGGCGGGCCGAGGACAGAACGCCCGCACTACCTGCGCTCCTCCTGCGGCAACCTGCCTGCCACGAAGGTTGTTGCTGCCATGCTTCGCAAAGGAGTTGCCGCCATGGACCTTACCCCAGAGCAAATTCGCGATACCATTGGCGCCTTTCGCGCTCCCGATCGCAGCCTCTATCCCGAGCTCAACGACTACACGCGCGACGGGCTATATGAGGATTTTCTGCCGCAGCACACCCCGCATTGGTGGAGGTCATTGTTCGAGCGCTCGGGCCTGCTGGAGGTGGAAAGCTGCGCAGAGCTGGAGGACGCGGATGTGCTGTATGAGGAGATGGTGCGCTACGAGTACGAGCACGACCTCGATCCGTTCGATGTGCGCATCTGCCGGGCGCAGATGGAATGGCAGCGCGCGCATCGCCCGGGGCGGTCGCTGTTCGTGCTGACGGCGCGCAAGATCTAGGTCCGAGCCCACCATCTGGAAACATGGGATCAATCGAGCTAACGGAGATTCTTCGGAGTACCTCAGAATGACGGAAGTAGGTTCTAGGAGACATGGTTGCTTGCAGTTCGTGCGGCCCCTCAGCGCCTTGGGTGGCTCAGGATGATGGGCGTCGCTTCTGGGGACGAGGTCCTCTCCTGGTGCGCATCGGTGTTGGGCGCCTGCAAGATGGTGGAGGACCAGAGCAGGGAACACCCGGGGGAGCGTGCGACGGCCCGGCGGGTACGCACTCGAGAGGGCTACTGTTATCTCAAGACCTACCCCGAGCGGTCGCACTGGGAGAGCGAGGTCCACGCCTATGAGCAGTGGGCGCCCGCTTTCGGGGACCTGGCGCCCAGGCTGCTCGCCGTGCGCGATGAGGAGCCGCTGGCGCTGGTCATAAGTGAGTTGGCCGGCAAGGTTCTGGAAGAGGTGTCCCTGCCCCCTTCTCAGGAACGCGCGGTGTGGCGGCGCGCGGGCGCGGCGCTTGTGGCGTTGCACCAACTGGCCGTTGGGGGGTATTTCGGCCCCAGCCTGCGGAACGACGCGTGCGCTGAGGCGCCGATCCACGATGCCAGGGAGTATGTCAACAGGGACCTGGATAACTGGATAGAGCGCGGCACGCGGATTGGGCGCCTCAACGACGATGATCTAGCTATCGTGCGCTCCGCTCGGGGCCTGGTCTCGGCTCTTAGCGGTGAACCGCCGATTCCATGTCATCGCGATTACGGCCCGGCCAACTGGCTGGTGCGCAATGACGGCGCTTGGGCAGGGGTGATCGATTTCGAGTTTGCCCGCTGGGATGTGCGGGTGGCCGATTTCACGCGCTACCCTGGCTGGGAGTGGCTGCGCCGCCCCGACCTGGTGGATGCCTTTTTCGTGGGCTATGGGCGCTCCTTAACCCCCAAGGAGGAACAGCAGCGGCTGGTCGCTCACGTGCAATACGCGCTCGGCGCCATCGTCTGGGGGGAGGAGAACGCGTATCATGGCTTCGCCCAGGAGGGGCGGCAGGCGCTACGGCGTCTTGGTGAGCTGTTGGCGTAGATAACCTTCATCAGTGTGCATTTGCTCAGTATCCCTTTTCAGGCTAGTATGATTATGGGTAATTCTATAAGGAGAACCCTCTACAGATAACCTAGTGGCGTCTTGTGCGGGTCCGATTCCGCGCGATCCCTGGTTTGCTGTCAGAGGTGGATGCGTGTCGTTGGAGGATTGGCATGCAATACAAGGTGCCTCTGATTCTCACCCCACAGCCTGAAGGGGGATACACCGTAACATCGCCGTTGCTTCCCGAACTGGTTACGGAGGGGGATACGGTTGAGGAAGCCCTCGATAACGTCAAAGATGCGCTTGCGGCGGTGATCGAGGCTTATGAAGACCTTGGGCGGCCAATGCCCCGGAATGCGCAAGTGTTGGATACGTCGGGCACCGTATGGCTTGA
>CAYQDH010000263.1:0-3257 GCA_964416075.1 uncultured Anaerolineales bacterium
CTGTGTAGCTGGACTCTTCCACCGAGAGCGCAGCCAGGTCCCCCGCGCCGCGCGTCAGGACGTTGTAGCGCTTGTCCAGCACGATAGGCTCGTTGACGGTGAGGGCCATCTGCCGATCTTCCAAGAGGGTGTAGGTCTGGGTCAGCATCTGGCGCGGATAACCTACCTCTTTCCAGATGGCGTCGGCGGCAAAGGCAGCTCTTTCCACGGGGCTGCTGGCCCAACCGTAGCCGGTGTATTGGTCGTAGGTGCGTTCGCGCCAGTACCTCTTGGGCGCGCCCTGCCCGCTGGCGTCGGGAGCGGGATCGCTGGTCTTGACGGTCAAGATCGGCCGGTCGCTCGCGCTGACGCCGCTGCGGATATCGTGCTGCTCCAAGCTCGTCAGCTCATCGGTGGAATCGGCTCCCGACTTGGGCATGGTCAAAGGGTTTCGCCCGGCAAAGGCGCGGTCCATCTTCTGATAGAACGTCTGCAGCCGGTGGCCCATGTGTTCCCAAAAGTAATAGACGGCGCGATCGTAGGACTTGTAGGGCATGGCCAAGGCTACCACAAAAACGAGTCCGGCCACCGGGACCCCAGTACCAAGCAGGTGGCGCCGCCATCGAGGGGCCACACCGGTTCCCCGTTCAGCCCAGGTGAGCTGCATGTGGCCAGCCCTGGACCACAACCAGAGCACCAGAGAGACGCCGAAATAGATCTGCGCCTGCAGCGTGCCCACGCCAGTGAACGATACGGAGGTCAGCATGACGACACCCAGCGGGATCAGCCCGGCCAGGCCGCGCCGCGTACGGAAAAGGTGGTAGCCCAGGTTCCAGGTCAGAAGCCACACCAGGAGGCAACCGCTGAGCTGCAGCACCGCGTTGTCAGAGTTGGTAGTGCCTTGCTGCATGGCCACCACCCATCGCCACACCCGGAGATACAAATCTGCAAGCCTCCCGACGACAAAGGTGGCCGAATAGGAGAGCGGCAGGTCGGGGTTATAGTGCCGATCGGCGATCAATTCGCCAAGCCAGCTATACACCCGCTGCACATCGCCTTGCATCATATACCGTGGCGGCATCAGGTCGGCAGCCAAGTGCGCGCTGTAGGCGAGACCGGACAACAAGCCCAAGAGCCACAGCGACCCGCTGTGCCAACGTGTGTAGGAGAGGATGGCCACGCCCAGGCCGGCCCACAGAGCGGCCCGCGCCAGGCCGTCTGCACCAGGAAACCAGCCACTATCTCGAACCATCCAGGGCAAGCACACGGCCGCCAGAGGGTACAGTAGGTAGAGCATCCAATCGCTGGCGAGGCGCCGGCGAATCACAGACAGAGAAAGCATTCTACATGCCTTTCATTCACTCGATAGAGATCCCGATGCCAGACTGCGGCTCTCAAGCGTCCCGCGAGCGCTGGGAATACCCGATGGCCTCCCCGCTATCTCGGGCAGAAGCATGAAGGAGCCACGGGCGATCGTGTGACTGGCCACACCCAGCCTGGCCAAGGCCTCACGGACGGCGTCGAGTCCCTCCGCGTAGAGTTCCCCCGTCCCGTCGAACGATTGCGGGTCGATCAGGAAGGCTGTTGTGTGGGCCGTCTGCTGGAACATGGCCGTCGCGTTGGGCCAGACTACATTGGTCGAGGGGGTGATCAGGATGACCGAATCGCCGGGGCGAACGTAGGATCGCGCCTGGGCCAGGAGCTCGGCCATGGGTAGGATGCCATCGGCATGCAGGCCAGCCAGGACGCGCAGAATCCCCCACAGGTGTTCTTGTCCATGTTGTGGCTCCAAGATGACGCTCTCGGCTCCCCCAGCCAAAATGCCCACGGCGCGACGATCGCGTATGAGCTGGTAAGTGAGCGATGCCGCAAGGGTGATGGCATACTCTTCGGTCGAATCCAGATCCTCGCCGACGTGCGCGGCCCCGTCGAGGTCGAGGATCAACCAGCAATCCGATTGTGGGTTGGGGTCCAGTTGCTTGACCCAGATTTCCTCTCGCTCGGGGAGGGAACGGTGGGCCGTGGAGCGCCAGTGGATGCGCTTAAAGGGATCGCCAGGGGCGTAAGGGCGAATGCTGGCCACGGTGTCGTTCATCTCCATGTAGCGCGTGTTGTTGCGCGAGGAGCTGTAAGCCATCGTCCGCGGACGAGCCAGGGAGGGGATTGGCCTTACGGCGGGGGTGACATAAAAGGTGTGGGCATCGTCGAGGTCCAGGGCGAGCTCGAAAAAGCCGAACGGATCCCCCAGGACTAGGCGCGTGGGACCCATGGTGTACACGCCGCGCCGGTCGCATGTGCCGCGGGTCACCCACACGTTGGCGCTACCGGCCGTAAGCCCCATAGCACGACCTATGTTATATCCGGGAAGATCGCCCCAATCCTGTACCTCGGCCCAGGGCACGGGCAGCCACGAACGGTTTGTTAGCCTGAAACGTTCTTCAAAGGGGTCCCCCAATTGAGCCCAATCACGGCTGCGCACGCGCTCGAGCACCAGGCCCTTGCGCACGAGAAAAAGCCAAACCAAAGATGAAATGAATAGCCCGATGAGAATAAGAAGGCAGAGCATCAAGGCGGGAGAAGGCGTAAACGCCTGGAGCAATATGAGTAGCGGCAAGGCAACGGTAACGCCCCAGGATCGCAGGCGGAGTATCGGTTTCATGACCCAACCTTACTTGCTACATCCATTCCAGCAGGCGAGACACCTCGCTATCGCATCCCCTGTTGCCATGCCCGGTGATCCCAGCCGGATAGATGTGCATTATGAGATTGTGTTCGAGGCCAGGATAGAATCGGTCCGGCCTCTCCATGGGCTCTAACGAGCCCATGCGCATAATTATATGTCAAATGTTGGATATGCCAACTTGGACAAATCGGGTCCGCTTTATCTTACACGGCCCGCCTACCGGGGTGCTCCCAGGACGCAGGGCGTGGGTGGGTGAGGCAGGGTGTCCCGATGGCTGCGACTGGGACGAGATTGGCGGTGTTCCAGATTCTGGGCGATTGCCCCTACCAAAACCCTGAATACTCGACGGCATTGGCGCCTTTGACGACTGGCTGGTCCCTCGGTAGAATGATGCGCATGGCACCATCTCCCGCAGCGCCTGTGATGGTGTCAGGCGGTTTTCGTGGAAGTCGTGGTGAATCTTCTCCGGCAACACGCGGCGCGGCTGAATGGGGTCCGGGCGCACCAGGTCGAGCAGGATGCGCTCAACTTTTACGGAGTCATCATTGAACTGTTGAGGAAGGCCATCTCCCAGAAGTTCCCCATTAAACGATGC
>CAYQDH010000263.1:3267-7717 GCA_964416075.1 uncultured Anaerolineales bacterium
TCTGGATCATCATGGGGATGTCGCTGCTCTCGGTCCTGGGTGTCATGGCGTTCTCGACAGCCTCCATCTTGACCCGCTTGGCCGACGCGCCGCCTCTGGTGGTGGGCGCCTGGCGCATGATTCTGGCCACCCTTTTGTTGACGCCGTGGGCCCTGCCACGGTTCCTGGGCGAGGCCAAGGCCCTGGGCCGCCGCGATGTGCTACTCCTCATCCTGGCCGGGACCGCCTTGGCGCTGCACTTTGCCACGTGGATCACCTCCCTCGGCTTGACGACCGTGGCCAGCTCGGTCATCTTGGTCACGACCAACCCGATTTTCGTGGCTCTTGCCAGCCACTTTCTTCTCAAGGAGAGGGTGAGCGGGCGACAAGCCGTGGCTGTCGCTATCGCCCTGGCGGGGAGTATCGTCGTGAGCTATGGGGATCTGGGCCTCTCGGGGAGGGCGCTTCTCGGCGACCTGCTGGCCCTGGTGGGCGCGGTGATGGCCGCCGCATATTTCCTGCTGGGCAGGTCGATTCGTCGCAAGATTTCCACCCTGGCCTATGTGTGGCCCTGCTATGGCATCGCGGCGCTCTTGCTGCTGGGCTTTTGCCTGGTGGGCGGGCAGCCGGTGCTGGGTTATGACGCGCAGGTCTACCTCATCCTGTTGCTCCTGGCCTTGGGTCCTCAGGTGTTGGGGCATTCCTCATTCAACTGGGCCCTGGCGCAGTTCTCGCCCCTCATGGTGACCCTGGCCATCCTGGGTGAGCCCGTGGGGGCCAGCATCCTGGCCATCTTGATCTTGCACGAATTCCCGCCTCTTACCGCGCCCCTTGGCGGATTGCTGATTGTAGCAGGCATCTATCTGGCGTCGCGAGTTGAACTCGCGTCAGAGACGAGATAAACTGTGAAAAAGGAGAACCCCTATGAGCACTAGATGGAGCGAGCGTTATGCTCGGCGGCTAAAATGGATGACCACCTCGGCCATTCGCGACATCTTCAAGTACATCCAGGCCAAGGACATCATCTCCCTGGCAGGTGGTTGGCCGGAAGCGGATCTGTTCCCGGTGGATCAGATCGACGAGATCACCCATCATGTGCTGAAGGAGATGCCCCACCAGTCGCTGCAATATGGCATGACGGATGGCTTTACCCCTCTGCGCGAGGCCATCGCCGACTGGATGACCGAGCTGGGCGTGCCGGCCAAGGTGGAGAATATCGCCATCACCAGCGGCTCGCAACAAGCCCTGGACCTGATGGGCCGCATCTTTCTCGACGAGGGGGATACGGTGCTGGTGGAGAGCCCCACTTTCCTGGGGGCTACCCAGGCGTTCAACGCCTATGGTGCGCGCTATGTCACGGTCCCCGTCACCGAGGCGGGGACGGACCCGGACGCCCTGGAACAGGTGCTTCAGGAGCATAAACCCAAGTTCATGTATCTCATACCCACGTTCCAGAACCCCACCGGGGTGACCATGTCGCTGGAGTCGCGCCGGAGAGTGGTGGAGATTGCGGCGCACTATGGCGTGCCCATCCTGGAGGACGATCCCTATAGCATGCTGCGCTTCGCGGGGGAGCCCGTACCATCGCTGATCTCGCTCGACTCGCAGCGCCATCCCGAGAATGCGGCGACGGGCAGCTATGCCCATGGCAATGTCGTATACCTGAGCTCGTTCTCCAAGACGATGGCCCCCGGGCTGAGGGTGGCCTGGGCGGTCTGTCCGCCGGAGATCGGCGAGCAATTCGTGATGGCCAAGCAGGGCTCCGACCTGCAGACCAACGCGCTGGCGCAGACCATCGCTTACGAGTTTATGCGTCGTGGGCTGCTGCCCGACCAGATCCGGCGCATCCGAGACACCTATCTGGTGCGGCGCAATGCCATGTGCGATGCCATCGCCGAGTATTTCCCGCCGGAGGTGAGCTGCACGCGGCCCGATGGCGGGCTCTTCCTCTGGGTCACGCTGCCCGAAGAGATCGATACGGTAGAACTGCTCAAGGAGGCCATAGGGTACAAGGTGGCCTTTGTTCCTGGCGCGCCGTTCTATGTAGACGGTGGGGGCAAGAATACCTTGCGGCTCTCCTACGCCACCGTCCCGCCGGATACCATCCGCGAGGGGATTCGTCGGCTGGGCAGCCTGATCCAGGCGCGCTTGCGGAGAAAAGAGCCCATGTAAGGTCGCCATGCCAACGGCGGTCCTGGTCCGTGGGGCGATCTCGATTTCGCTGGCCCTATCATATGCAGAGAGGTGAACAAGGATGAGTTCTATAGCTGCCCGAAAGCTGTATGCTGATCTTGGGGTGCGACCGGTCATCAATTGTAGCGGCTACAATCTGACCGTCCTGGGGGGGTCGATGCTCTCCCCAGCGGTCATGCAGGCCATGGCGGATTCGAACCGCTACTATGCCGATATGCGTGAGCTACTGGAGAAGAGCGGCCCGGTCATCGCAGAGATCGTGGGCGCCGAGGCGGCGCTCATGACTACCGGTTGCAGCTCGGCCATGGTCCTGGGGGTGGCGGCCCTGATGGCAGGCCTCGACCGCGCGAGGGCGGCTCGGCTGCCCGATGCCCGCGGCATGAAGTACCAGATCATCATCCAGCGTTTCCAGCGCTACAAGTATGAGAGGGCATTGACTATCCCGGGCGCGCAGTTGGTGGAGGTAGGCGGCGAAGCGGGAACGCAGCCTGCGGACATCGAGGCAGCCATCGGTGCCGATACCCTGGCCATCCATTTCGTGGCACCGGGCGAGAGACAAGGTGTGGTGCCCTTTGATGAGGTGCTGCGCATTGCCAAGCGGCACGGCATCCCGGTCATCGTGGATGCTGCCGGGCAGGTTTGGCCCCTGGAGAACCTGAGGAAATACCCCTCCATGGGCGCCGATCTCACGGCCTATAGCAGCAAATACTTTGGCGGTCCCAACTCGGCAGGTTTTCTCGCCGGGCGGAAGGACTTGGTCGATGCGGCGACGCTGCACAGTTTTATTGGCTTTGAGTATGGTCCGCCCTGGACCATGGGCCGTCCGATGAAGCTCGACCGGCAAGAGGTTTTTGGGGTGCTGGCTGCCCTGCAGCAGTGGGTGGGGATGGATCACCAGGCTCGATTCGCTGTGTACCGGCGGCGCGCGGAAAAACTGCAGAGCGCCCTGGCGGGCATCCCGCACATCCGGACGGCGCTGCATGGTGAGCCCGTGTCGGGTGTGCGCGTCATCTACGAGCCGGGCGCTGTGCGCAAGAGCACGGCGCAGATCGGCGAAGAGCTCAAGGCGGGGAACCCGAGCCTCTGGTTCCACTGGGACCTGGGCTTGTACCTGCAACAGCAGGAGCCGAACAGCATGGTCTTTTCTGTGAGGGAGATCACGGAAGGTGACGAGGTGGACATCGCCGAGAGGCTGAGGGCCGTGTTGGCCTCTTGACGCAAGCTCAGAATAGAGTACACTAGTCGTAAGACTCTATAGATTGCGAGGTGACCAAGATGCCTCTTTACGAATATTATTGTCCGCATTGCGAGCGCAAATTCGAGCTGCTGAGGACGTTCTCCAAGGCGGATGCGCCAGCGACTTGCCCGGAATGCCAAGGAGACGATACACGGCGCGCGATCTCCTTGTTTGCCTCCTTTAGCAAGGGCGCCGATGGCGGTACCCAGGCCACAGGTGGTGGTGGAGGGTGCGCCGGGTGCGCGTCCGGACATTGCGGGAGCTGCGGCCACCACCACTAACTGTTCTCGTTCGCGAGGGCCGGGGAGCTTATCTCCGGCCTTTTTTGTTTCCCTGGCCCCCGGAACGCCCCTTTTTCCCGCTATTTGCGGTTGTGCTATAATCGCCGCATGTTAGAACAAGGAACAAACCCTGACCCCGCCTTGCCGGTGACCCTGGATCTGATCGCGAGAGACTCGGCCTCCGCTGCGCGTGCTGGCGTCCTTCATACGCCTCACGGCGCCGTGGCCACGCCCGTGTTCTGTCCCGTGGGCACGCAGGCCACGGTGAAAACGTTGTCGCCGCGCGAGCTTGTCGAGCTGGATGCTCAGATGATCCTGGGCAACACCTACCATCTCTACCTGCGCCCTGGCGCCGGCGTGGTTGCCCGGCAGGGCGGGCTGCACAAGTTCATGGGTTGGGACCGCGCCATCCTCACCGATAGCGGCGGCTTCCAGGTTTTTAGCCTGCAGACCCTGCGCAAGGTGAGCGACGAGGGCGTGGTCTTTCGCTCGCACATCGATGGCTCCGAGCACCACTTTACGCCCGAGAACGTGGTGGCCACGCAAGAGGACTTGGGCTCGGATATCGCCATGGTCTTGGACGAGTGCGCCATCCCCACGGACCGCTCCTACGTGGAAGCCGCTCTGCGGCGCACGCACCTGTGGGCGGAACGTTGCTTGCGTGCCCACCAGCGCCCTGACCAGGCGCTTTTCGGGATCGTGCAAGGGGGCATCTACGAGGATCTGCGCTTGGAGAGCGCGCGCGTGCTCACGGCGATGG
>CAYQDH010000264.1:0-239 GCA_964416075.1 uncultured Anaerolineales bacterium
GAGCGGCCAAATACTGGGCGCCGACCTGATCCGCGAGATCGAGCAGAGCAATGCCAGGATGGTGATCTATAACGTGGCCCACGGCAGCCACCAGATCATCAACCTGCATGACTATGGCATCTTTAAGCAATATGTGCAGAGCCACTTTCAACTCATCGACCGGCGACATTATGACTATCGCCTCATGGAAGTCTATAGCCGCGACGACCGGTGGGAAGGCCGCATCGAGGCGGTGAATT
>CAYQDH010000264.1:249-7692 GCA_964416075.1 uncultured Anaerolineales bacterium
CCTGAACTGGCTCCGAGATAGCGCAGAGCCCGGACAGGACCTGCAGATCAAGCTGCGCTGGCAAAGCACGGGGCCGATTGCGCAGGACTATGGTGTGACCCTGCGACTTCTCGACCAACAAGGGCACCTATGGGGCTTGGGGCACAAGACGCTCGGAGACATCGAGGGCCAGACCTACTATGACGAGCGTGGTCTTGAGCGGCCACTGATGATCCCCACGTCGCGTTGGCCCACCCATGAGACGACAGTGGAGACGTTTGAGCTGCCGGTCGATCCGGCCACACCACCCGGCAGGTACCGGGTGGAGTTACGCGTGCACCCCAAGTCGACATGGGATGGCTTGCATGTCCTGGACGCCGGGGGGGCCTTTGTGGCGCATGACTGGGCGGCGGGCGAAGCAGAGGTTCTCTCTGCTACAACGACGCTCGATCCCTCTACGCTGGCCATGGAACAGCGCGTCGCTGTCGACCTGGCGCCCGCCATACGTCTGCTGGGTTACTCGAACGTCCCCTCCAACGTTCGCCCTGGAGATACCTTTGCTCTATCCCTCTACTGGCAGGCTGTCGCCGTTGGGAGCCAAGATTACGGATTGCAGTTGACCCTGCGAGACGGTGACCGGGTGTGGGCCGAAGTGCTGACCAGCCCGGCGCGCGCCGACTACCCCACCAGCCGGTGGTCCAGTGGCGAGGTGTTGCGCGGCCAGCACGACGTCCTGGTCGACGCCGAAACGCCCACGGGTGCGTACGATCTCTATGCCGCGCTGCTCGACGCGCGCGGGACCCCTGTGGCCGACGCCATCGCCTTGGGGTCTATTCGCGTGGAAGGCCGGCAGCGCATCTACGAGGCGCCGCCGATCGCCAATGCCGTGGCGGCGGACTTGAGCGGGCTTGTGACCTTGCTGGGCTACGACCTCGCCTCTCCCACTGTGAGTTACCGAGACGGCCTCTCCCTCACCCTCTACTGGCAAGCTCAAGAACGTACGACGACATCCTACAAGGTCTTTGTGCATGTCATCGACGACCAGGGCAAAGTGTGGGCGCAAAAAGATAGCGAGCCCATGGATGGGACCTATCCCACCACGGCCTGGCTTCCTGGGGAGATCATCGCCGACACGTATAGCATTCCCATTGGGGTCGAGTTGGCGGTGGGGTTGTACCAGGTCGAGGTAGGGCTCTACGATCCACAGACTGGAGTCCGGCTTTCTGTCACTGACGCTCAAGGGGAAAAGCTGGCCAACGACCGCATCCTGCTGCAGCCGATCTCCGTGACCAAGTGAGAGCAAGTACGCATGCGAACATACGTCGCCGCGCGGCGCAGACCTGAGCACATAACGGACAAACACATGAATAGATCCCACGTTGAGAGCGTTAGTATTGAGGGAGTGACGAGGGAATTGGAGCAACCTGCTCTTGATGTTATACTAGAGGGATGCAAACAAGAATCTTTGGTCGCAAGACCGGAAAGAAGCCCATAGATGTTCACGGTTGTCGATGATATGGTGGTCAGCCTCGACTATACGCTCAAGCTGGAGGATGGCCAGGTTGTGGATTCGTCCGAGGGGCAGGAACCCCTGGAGTTTGTTCAGGGCCAGGGAGCCGTTATCCCCGGGCTGGAAAAGGCCTTGTATGGTATGATTGTGGGTGAGGAAAAACAGGTGGTCGTAGAGCCCGAGGACGGCTATGGGGAGTTCGACTCGGACCTATTTGAGACGCTGCCCCGCGATGTCTTTCCCGCCGATATGGTGTTAGAGCCCGGCATGGGGTTCCGCATGCGCACCGACACGGGCGAGGTGGTGCTGGCCTTTGTCGACCACATGGAAGACGGTGAGGTGGTGGTCAATCTGAACCATCCTCTGGCAGGAAAAAAGCTCCTGTTCGACGTCAAGGTTGTGGACCTGCGTGAGGCTACCCCTGAGGAGTTGGAGGCGGCTTGCACGTCCTGCGGAGGATGCAGCAGCTGCGGTGAGGGCTGCGACTGTGGAGACGAGGGCGAGGAGTGCTGCGACTGCGGTGACGACGGCGAAAAGTGCTGCAGCAACTAGCGGTTATGTCGTGCTGAGCGAAGCGAAGCATCTCCGCTGACTAGAGCCGGCACCTGTCATTTGCGCTCAGGCGACGATCTTTCCGACTTTAGGTCATGACGCGAATCTGCAAAAATGGGGCTTGACAAGAGCCCCTATTGCTCTATAATGGGGATAGTGATCGCGATTCCTATCGCGAACGATTCCTATCGCGAACGATTCCTATCGCGAACGATTCCTATCGCGAACGATTCCTATCGCGAAATAGACAATCGAACAGCCTTCGGGGCAGGGTGAGACCTTGAATAGGTCAATTCCCGATCGGCGGTAAAGCAGGAACCTCTTGCAAGCCCGCGAGCCAGCAGTGGCAGACCCGGTGTAATCCCGGGGCCGACGGTACAGTCCGGATGGAAGAAGGTACACCAGGTTACGTTTTCTGCGTACCTCGGGTTGTGAGCCCCGTCGCTGTTCAGCACGGGGCTTTAATTATTATGATGCAAAAGATCGAGACGCTGCGAGCTTGTTCGGACCGTCGGGCCCCCCGGCGGCGCGTCACGCGCACCGGCCCCCGGCATCTCCTGTGGGTCGTGGGCGGATTCGTCCTCTTCATAGCCCTCTGGGAGATCATCGTGCGGCTGGGGCAGTATCCAACCTTTTTCCTCCCCACCCCCGGGCGAGTGATCTCGCGTTTCTGGCAGGCCGTGCGCGAGGGCACGCTGCAGAAGCATGTGCTCATCACCCTGGGAGAGGTTTTCGCCGGGCTGGCCTTGGGGCTTTCCGTGGCCTTTGTGCTGGGCTATGTCCTGGCCAAATCGCGTGGTCTGGAGCGCGTGCTGGCGCCCTATTTGGTCGCCTCGCAAGCCATTCCCATCGTGGCCCTGGCCCCCCTGTTGGTTATCTGGTTCGGCGCAGGCAGCTTGTCCAAGGTGCTCGTGTGCGCCCTGACCCTTTTCTTCCCCGTGCTCATCAATACCATCGTCGGGGTGCGTGGGGTGGACGGCGACCTGGTTGAGCTGATGCGTTCGCTGCAAGCCTCGCGGTGGCAGCGATTCACCATGCTGGAGCTGCCGGCCTCCCTGCCGGTGCTCTTTGGCGGGCTGAAGGTGGGCGTCACGCTCTCGGTCATCGGGGCTGTGGTGGGCGAGTTCGTGGGCGCCGACCGGGGACTGGGGTTCCTGGTCAACCTGGCTCGCGGCTTGTTCGATACCCCTCTGATGTTCGTGGCCCTCTTTACCCTGATGTTCATCGCCCTGACGCTGTATATGGTCGTATCCGCCTTGGAGTCCTGGCTGCTGCGCTGGCGCTGGCCCGAGAGCTGACGCTCCAGATACTTACCCACGATGAGGAGAGAGATGAGACGTACGAGCCTATTGCTGGTTTGCCTGGCTGTCGTGCTGGTGCTGGTCGGTTGCATCGGGCCGGGAGGCCTGAAAAAGCCGCAGCCAGTCACCATCGCCATGGGATTCATCCCCAACGTGCAGTTCACGCCCATGTACGTGGCCGTCGAGCGCGGCTATTTCAAAGAGCAGGGGATCGAGGTGACCCTCGATTACGGCATGGAAACCGACCTGCTGCAGCGCGTGGGCCAGGACCAATTGCAGTTTGCCATCGCCAGCGGCGACCAGCTGATCCTGGCGCGGGCGAATGGCTTGCCCGTGCGATATCTAGTCAACTGGTACCGGCGCTTTCCCGTCTGTGTCGTTTCCATGGCTGACAAGGGGATCACCGATCCCCAGCAATTGGTAGGCAAGACGGTGGGCACCCCGATAAACCAGGGGGCCAGTTATATCGGGTGGCTGGCATTTCTCGATGAGGTGGGCATCGAGCCAGACCAAGTGAACCTGCAAGTCATCGGCTACACCCAGGTCGCCAGCCTGTTGGAGAACCGCGTCGACGCGGCCATCTGCTATACGGTCAACGAGCCGGTGCAATTGCGGGCGGCGGGCCACCAGATCAACAAATTCGACCTGGCCGGTTACACCCGGCTGGTCTCCAATGGCCTCATCAGCAACGACAAGACGATCAAGGATAACCCCAAGCTGGTGCAGGCCGTGGTGACGGCCTTCCTGCGTGGCCTGGAGGACACCATCAAGGATCCCGATGCGGCTTTCGCCATCACCCACAAGGCGATCCCAGAGATGGATGAGCCCACGGCCAAGTTGCAGCGCGCCGTGCTGCAAGAGTGCGTGACGCTATGGAGCGGAGAAAAGCTGGGGGCCAGCCAGCCCGAAGACTGGGCCGAATCGGTCGCCTTGCTCAAGTCGCTAGGGCTGATTACTGCCGACCTGGAGCCCGAGCAACTCTACACCAACCAGTTCATCAAGTAGCGGCCAAAAGCACATGACGGAGCCGATCCTGGTCGCCGAATACCTGCAGATGATCTATAGCTCGCCCGAGTCGGCGCTCGAGGCGCTGGCGGAGGCGAGCTTTACCGTTGCGCCCAACGAGTTCCTCAGCATCATTGGGCCCTCGGGCTGCGGCAAATCCACGTTGCTGCGCATCTTGGGGGGCCTCGCGCTGCCTACGGCGGGGCGGGTGCTCTTTCATGGGGCGCCCCTGCTCGAGCCGCAGCGCAAGATCGGGTTTGTTTTCCAGCAACCCAACCTGATGCCCTGGCGCTCGACGTTGCGCAACATTATGCTGCCGCTGGAAGTGGAAGGCATGCCCAGCGAGGAAGCGGGGCTACGCGCCGAGGAGATGCTCAAGCTCGTGGGGCTGTGCGACTTTGCGCACACCCTGCCGCGCGACCTCTCGGGCGGGATGCAGCAGCGCGTCGCCCTGGCGCGGGCGCTGATCCACGACCCAGAGGTGCTTCTGCTGGATGAGCCCTTTGGGGCGTTGGACGCGCTAACTCGCGAACGCCTGAACTGGGAACTGCAACGCATCTGGCAGGCCCGGCGCAAAACGGTGGTCATGGTCACCCACAATATCCAGGAGGCCGTCTTCCTCTCCGACCGCGTCCTGGCCATGAGCCCGCGCCCGGGGCGCATCGAGCGCGAGGTGGTCATCGATCTGCCGCGGCCACGCCCCCAGGAAGATCTCTACGATGCGCGGTTTGTAGAACTCACGCGCATCCTGCGCGAGGCGCTGCGCTAGGAATAGAAGACCAGCCTGCAGAAGATGGGCAGGCTCTCGCCATCGGGCCATACCTACCCCACCACATGAACGGCGAGCACGAGTTGTTGGTGGTCTCTCCCGATCCCGTATACGACAACTGCCGGGGCTGGCTCAAGCTATTGCGCTATGAGGCGCGCAAGAAAGAGGCGGAAGGTGGCCGATGATCGAGACTACTACCGGCGTACCTTTAGCCTCAAGCGGGCTTGCGACCAAGACTTGATCGACTTGATCGAGCGGACGGACAACGTATCCCGGTTGGTGCGTGATGCCCTCCGCGCCTGGGCGGATCAAGAGCCGGTTCATGCCCTGGTTCAGCAAGTCGGCGAGGAGCTTCGCGACATCCGGAGAGCCCTGGTCGGCCAATACCCTCGGGAGCGGCCAGCGGAGCCCGAGGAAGCCGTCGAAGCTCTGGACAGCATCTTGTCGCGGATACGGGGCTAGTTGTGAACCTTTCACAAACTCGGCGTCCGTTATAGCATGGATTTGTGAATATTTCACAAATAGCGTTGTAGGAGCCGGATTGGAAACCGGCTCCGTAGGCGCAAGGATGTCTCAGTGAGAAGGGACAGCTGCATCTGCCGTATTGACCCTTCGCTTGCGGCGACAAACCACTCCCGGCGTCATCATCCTTGCCAACTCGCTTCCCCTCATATGGGTAATGGCACTATGGGCTAGGGTTATGGCCGTTCACCTGGTGCTAGCTTCTTTAACCATTCGTCAGGAATTACTCTTGGTCCTTCTCTTAGCGTTGAAGTGTCCAGGTACTGTCCCATCTCAGAGTCTAGTGCCATTAATAGTTTTTGTAAGTGGCTGGAAGTCAGATCATCGTACGGTGTATACTCTATATATAGGACGTACTCCTGATATTGCAGTAGCATACGGCAGATAGACGTTCGACTTGATGCAGTATAACACTCGATCTCAAATTGGTCTGCATGTGGAGGTAGGTAGGACCAATCTGTAGGCATGAAACCCGTGTCGAGCATATTAACGGTTGCGGGGCTTGCATGAATCAGTTGGCGAGCAAGAGCACGATTGGAGAATACATGGATCTCCTCGTGTACTGATCTTGAGGGAGTTTCTTCAATCTGTGGGCTCAACCCAACCACCATCACCCACTTGGCCCATGTAAAATCCGTGTCGGTGTGGACGAATACCTCTCCTGTTTTCCAGCCCGAAGGCAGAGCATCTAATTGACGCTCCAACAATCGCTGGATAGGGATCTCGGGGCAACGTTGTGTAGACGGTGACAGTACTGCCACCGGTATGCTTTCGCATGAGACTAGAGCATTGATAGCAGTAACAGCAACGAACATACAAGCCAGACTCCAACGTTGTGTATGGCGACGCATCGAATCTCCCTACTGCTTGGACGCCAAGTTGGGATCGTCTTTGACCGCCAAGTATATGTCCACAGGATACAAATTGGTGCCGTGCGTAGCCGCCAACTGCATTCCGATTCTTATGGCTGCGTTGTCAGAGGGATCATCCCACCCGGAGAGCCAATTATCTGTGCCTGTTGTATGCTGAGGATCTCTTTTGGACACAACATCTGAGCCGATCTGTTCTACCCCTGCGCCACCAGTTGCTTCCAGTGTCGTGAATCCCGCTAGACGCGCCATATACCCATAATGCAAGTTCGACCAGATATCAAAACGAAGCCATCGACCACCGATGTCCGAGTAACCTTCCGTTTCTTTATCAACTATGTCTTGGTCTGGTGTCGTGTTTCTATCGGTGAGGATACGTTTGTGATCCCAGTTTCCGACTAAGGGAGCGAATGGCCCGACCTTTGACTTGATACGCGCATCCATTACCTGGCTCGCCCAAAGGCCGAGAGCGCGGGCCTTGAAATCAGCCTGTAGGAATGGATAATCTGCGAAGACGACTGCATAATAGTTATACACCCATATTACCACCGGGATAATGCTATTGGCGTTAGTTATCATCTCTCCATGGATATAGCGAATGACGGCTGGGATAAAGCGCGGCTGACTGGAGAGATGGTAATAGTTGTAGCTCGATCCTCCATAGTCCCGATCAGGGTCTCCAATATGCCCTGTCGGGTCGGTGTACCTAGCCGGGTTGTTATACGTGTAGCTGTAGCGATTTAGTGTTTGCGTATTCCCTGGCTCGGGCACGATGGTATCGGGCTGAATGAAGCGCCCCAACGCCGGGTCATACTAGCGGGCATTGTAGAAGTACAGCCCAATCCCCGCCTCCTCCCGCTGCCCCGTGTAGCGGTACGGCGTCTCGACCGTGACGCTGCCCCGTGTCTCGCCATAGGGATAGTAGCGCTGCGGCCC
>CAYQDH010000265.1:0-6854 GCA_964416075.1 uncultured Anaerolineales bacterium
CGCCACTGATGCAGCGGCCGGCCAGCAACAGACCCTGCACGTCGCGGGCGATCAGCGCGCGCAATGGGATGTCGAAGGGCTGCGTGCGCGTGGCGCTGCTGGCCTCGATGCCCTTGGTCTTGCTGGGGTCGGTGGAGTGCACGTCGATCCCGATGGTCACGCGGGCCACGGCATCCTCGTGGCTGGCCCCGCGCAGCATGTCGTCCACCGTCACGGTGTACAGCCCGTGGATGCGCCGCCCCTCGCGCACGCCGATCTGCTCGGCGGTGGCGACGATCTGCATCCCCGCCCAGATGCCGCCCAGCGAGCGCAGTGCGTTGACCAGGTTGTGCATCTCGGCCCGGGCATGCACCGTGGCCGCGGTGATCTGCCGCGCGTCGAGCGGCGAGACGCCGTACTCGTGATTGAAGGCGATCTCGTAGAGGTTCTCGCGCAGGTGCCACAGCGTGGGCTTGCCGTAGGACGACGAGACCCCCGCGCGCTGCATCTCCTCCAGGAGCAACTGGCGGTTGTTCAGCTCGCGATGCGGGCCGTTGTGCACGTAGCGCGCCACCTCTTCCAGGTTCAGCCCCGTGGCCAGCGCCTCCAGGCTCATCGGCTGCATCTGCCCCGACCCCTCGCGGCCCAGGTCGAACCTGCAGCCCGCCCGCGCCGCCAGGTCGCCGTCGCCCGTGCCGTCGATGAACACCTTGGCCGCCCAGGCCTCCCGCCCCGACTTACTCTCTGTGAGGGCCAGTTTGACGCGCTGTTGGGCATCAACGGCCGCGCCCACCACGCGAGTGTGCAGTTGCAGGCACACCCCGGCCCGGGCGCACATCTCTTCCAAAACCAGCTTGAGCTCTTCGGGGTCATAGGCAAAATCGCGCGCCCCGGCCGCGCCCGCAGCGATGTCGATCGTCTTGATAGCGGGCGGCTTGTAGCGCGCCCCGCGGCGATCCAGCTCCAGCACGATCTCGCGCAGGATACCGGGCTTGTTGGCCGCGTCGATGATCCAGCCCAGCGCCCCGGCCGTCCACATCCCGCCCAGGCAGCCCGCGGCGTCCACCAGGCAGGTGCGCGCCCCCAGGCGCGCGGCGGCGATGGCCGCCACCACCCCGGCTGGGCCTCCGCCGGCCACAAAGACATCCGCCTCTTCCACCACGGGTACTGATCGTCCGGGCTCGTCGTAGGTTCTCATCAGTAGCTCCTCTCTGCTCTCGTGCGCCAAGGCATGAAACTGGCTCGACAGGATTCCCTCATCCAGGATGGGGGTCCGTCTTCCCCAGTCCTCCAATCCTGGCAATCCTGTTCATCCTGTCCGTTCTCCCAGTTTCTTTCCCATCGTGACTCTCGTGCATTAGTGCTGGTTCGGTGGCGGCAACACCACATGCAGCACAGGATAACGCAGGGGGTCTGTGAACCCCACCTTTTCCGCCACCGCCGCCGAGGCCCGGTTCGTGTCCTCGCAATGCCAGTGTGGGGTGCGGCCCTCGGCGTAGCCCCGCGCCAGGCAGGCCGCCGCCACGCGCGTGGCGCACCCGCGGTTGCGAAAATCGGGTGCCGTTGCCACCCCCAACTCATAGTCGCTGCCCGCCACGTAGACGCTCAGACACCAACTGGCGATGGCCTCTCCCACGAGGAGGGCGTAACCTAGGCCCCAGCGGTCGAAATCGTCCGTCGACCTCCAGAAGGAGAGCACCCAGCCCTCGACCTCCTCGATGTTCGTCAGCTCTCGCCGGGCCAGCAGTGCCGCGCTGATCGGCTCCACGCTCCACCCCGTGGGCAAATCGGCATAAGGGTCCAGCCGCAGGGGACCGGGCTGGTAGTATCGGTGGGAGGTCGGCTCGGCGTGGAGGCCGGGCAGGATCTCCTCCCGATAGTCGGCCCATCCCTCTGGCGTAGAGTACACCATCACATCGCGGATGTAGCGCGAGGCGATCTCCGGCACGAGCGTGTGGGCGATCAGCTCGCCCACTTCGGCGCGCAGCACCGCATTGTGTGGGTCCCCGGCCAGGAGCGCGGCGTCCACCTCGCTCCACAGCAGGGCGGCCCTCGGCGCCGCGGGATCGTCGGCGTAGGCCCAGCCCCGCGTTTTGCCCGAGACGATAGAGGCGATGGAGAGATTGTACCGGATCGGCGCGTACAGCGGCAGGACGCATTCTCGATCCCGGCCGGCCAGTAGCTGCATCTTCAGATTCCTTTGTGTCGGCGGATAGGCCTCCATTATCCCGCTTTGGGCAATTGGGTCAAGCTGTTTGCCCGTGCCGGAGCGCTACACTATAATCGACTGACGCGCGGGCGTTGCTGTCTGCTTCGGTCCGCAAGCCCTTGTCGAAGAAGGTGATATTCTGTCGTTGATCCGGAACACTCGAGTGGCATCCCATCCCCTGCGGGTGGTGATCATCACCACCCTATGCACGGCCCTGGCCCTGTTCGGCGATTCCACCCTTTACCCCGTGCTGCCCATACAATATACCGCGGTCGGCGTCACGACGCTCCAGGTCGGCCTGCTGCTCAGCGTCAACCGCTTGGTGCGCATCCCGCTCAACGTGCCCGGAGGGTGGCTGATCAACCGCTGGGGCCCCAAGTGGCTCTATGTCCTCGGCCTGTTCCTGGGCGCCCTGTCGACGATCGGGTATGGCCTGTTCAAGGGCCTCGCGCCGTGGCTGCTGCTGCGGGCCTTGTGGGGCATCTCCTGGACTCTCATCGCCGTGGCGGGGTATACCATGGTCCTCAACGCGGGGGACGAAACCACCCACGGCCGTTACGCGGGGGGCCATTACTCGCTCTCCTTTTTCGGCGGCTCGCTGGGGGCCATGTTGGGCGGCATCCTGGCCGACCGCATCGGACTGCCTTCCAGCATGCTCATCCTGGGGGGGTGCACGGGGTTGGCCTGCCTGCTGGCCCTGGCTCTCCCCGATCTACGGCCCCGGTCTCGACCCGCCGCGGCGGAGATGGCGGCGCGGCCTGCGCTCCGCCTGCTGGCCCGCGCCGCCTGGCAAGGGCTCTCCGGCCTGGAGGGGAGGCTGTGGCTGATCGTCTGGCTTAACTTTGCGCATCGCTTCTTCTTTGCCGGCGTGTTCTATTCCTTGTTCGGCCTCTACTTGCAGCGCTCCCTGGGCGATTCGTTCCGCCTGGGCGTGTGGGCCGTGGGGATCGCCTCCCTGAGCTCCACCCTTCTCTTTGTGCGCAACCTGGTCAGCGTCTTGGTTTCGCCCAGCATGGGCTACTTGAGCGACAAGCTGGGCGACCGTCGCCTGGTATTGCTCCTCGGCCAGGTGGTGGGCGTGCTTGGCCTGGCCGTTCTGGCTTTGACCTTTTCCCCGCTGGTGATCCTCGTCAGCGTTCTGCTCATCGCTGTGGGCTTTGGCCTGGTGCCATCCATGCTCTTGGCCTGGATGGGCGACCTGAGCGACCGCCGTCGCGGTCCGTTGGTGGGCGGGTTCCAGACGATGGGTGACCTAGGGTCCGGTCTGGCCCCCTTGATCGCCTATTCCCTGGTGGAATGGGTCGGGATCCGCTGGGTCTTTGGCGGCTCGGCCATGCTTCTGGCCCTAACCGTCCCCTTGATCTTGCTGGCGCAACGGGCCCCCGCGCGGGTGCTGCCGGAGGCCGCCTCCGCAGCGCCTGAGGCCCGCTAGAGGCAAACGGCCGGCCTGCTCTACAAACAGAGCGTGGCCTGGTTCTGGGGAGGGACATACAGGATGATAGAGCCGACGTTCGCATCGCTCTCGCCCTTTCTCGTCCAAGGGATCGGGGTGGGCGGATCCAGGCCTTGGGGCATTGTCTATTCGAGTCAGGAATTGGCGCGGGCGCGCGAGCGAGCCGAGGAGCATCCCACTCTGGCCCGCGATATCCTCGCCGCGGCAGATTGTGCCCTGGCTGATCCCGGGTTCCTCGCGCTGCCCCAGGAGCCTTATTATGCCCTGGGGCGCCTCGCCGGGCTGGTGGAAGCGCAAATGCTCCGTCCCCAAGCATCCTACGAGCAAGGCATCCTGGCCCTCTTGCGCCTTTTCGCTGCGGCCGATACCTGGGTCTCGCACGTGCACCAAAGCGGCATCGATCCCACGCGCCTGATGCGTTGCGACCACTGCGCCGCCAACACGGCGGCCGGCATCGTCCTGGCCATGGAGGCGCTGGGGCCCGCGCTCCCGGCGGCCGACGAAGCTTATTTGACGGAGCGGATCGCCGCGCTCTGTCTGCGACCCTTTCTCCTCTCGTGGGAGGAGCGCAGCGAGCACTGGTCTCAGCGCGACTATCTCCGTAACTGGAAGATCATGACCTGTGGCGATGCGGGATTGGCCGCGCGTTGCCTGCGCGGTGTCGCGGATCGCGAGCGTATCGTCTCGTGCGCCTTGGAGGGCGTAACCGACGTGCTGGATGCCGTACCTGAAGAAGGAGATTGGGAAGAGGGCGTGGGCTATTGGACCGCCACGCTCTACTATGGCCTGCGCTACGCCCTGGCCTTGCGACGCGCCAGCGAGGGACGGATCGACCTCTTTCGGCATCCGGCCCTGGTGGCTACGTGCGAATACCTGACACACATGACGCTGCCGGATGGCACGGTCTTTAACTATGGCGACAACGGCACCAGGATTTCGCCCACACCGCTCCACCTCCTGGCGCGCGAGACGCGCGTAGGTCACCTGGCCTGGACGGCGCGGCGCATGGGACACCGCGGGTTCTGGGACCTGCTATTCGACGACCCCACGCTGCCCGGGGGGCCACCCCTCGACCGCCCCACGGCGCGCACCTTTGACACGACGGGCATCGCCGTGGCCCGCAGCGACTGGTCCAAGGATGCACTCTATGTCGGATTCAAGTCGGGACCGACACGGGTGGGCCATTCGCAGCTCGATGTGCAATCCTTCATCGTCTCTGTGGCAGACACCCCGTTGATTATCGACCCCGGCTACTGGACGCAGGCTCATTTCCTGGGCTCCTTCGGCGCCCGGCGCTGGGATTTCGACGGCAACGTGGCCATCGGCCACAATACCATCCTGGTGGATGGCCAGGGCCAGACCTATGGCGGGGCCGGTCGCTTTATCGCCTCCCAGGTTACCGATCGCTTGGCCTATTTTGTCAGCGATGGCGCGGCCCTATACCCCGAGCTGTTGGATCGTTTCGAGCGCTGGCTGGTGTTCGTGGCGCCTGACATCCTGCTAGTCTATGACGACCTGGCTGCCAACACCCCACGCTATTGGAAGTGGCTGCTTCAACCGGCGGGGAGCTTTTCTGGTGGGCCGATCGACCACTGCATCGAGAACAAGGGGAGGCAGCTATCGCTCACTCGCCTCCTGCCCACCGCGGACACGCCATGGCGCAACACCGAGGAGATCCGCACCAGCACCTACCGGGGCAGCGACCTGCTGCAGGATGTGCAGCACACCATCCACCTGAGGTCTTTTGGGCCCATGTTTCCCCTGCCCGAGGCCGAGTTCCTGTGGGCCATGCACGTCGGGGCGCCTGAGGAAATGCGCTGGCGCCTGGAGCGGAGCGATATGTCCGGGTTTATGGTGCATGGCCAGGGCACAGGGGCGCGGTTGTCGGTGGCATTCGATCGAGCCAAGCACACTTGTCAGCTTGTGCGCCAGGAGGAACAGTGATGAAAGCAGGATACGCTCGCGTCAACATCAACCCGGCCTTGGGCACGGCGATGAGCGGATTCGCCAACCGCGACCGCGCGCGGGGCTGTGAGGGGATCCATGATGACCTCTACGTGCGCGCGCTCTACCTGGCCCACGAGGGACAGAGCGCGCTTTTCATGGGGTTCGACCTGCTCTTTTTCAGCCGCGAGGAGGCCGATCGTTTCAAGGGGGCCATCGGCCGCCGCCTGGATCTCCCGCCCTCGCAGATCCTGCTCAACACCTCGCACACGCACACCGGCCCCAAGGTAGGGACGTGGAGCTACGATCCCCCCTCCGATCCGCTCTACCTGCAGAAGCTGGAATATGCCATCCTGGAGGCCGCCTGTCAGGCGCACGATGCGGCGGTAGAAGCCACGCTGTGGGCGGGATGCGCTCGCACCACGCTACCCATCAGCCGGCGGCTCGTGCTACCGGGCGGCAAGGTGGGCTGGGGCCCCGAACCGACGGGCGAAGTATGCACCGCCGTCCCCATCTGCCTGTTCAGAGAGGTGAGCGGCCAGCCGATCAGCCTCACGTTCTCCGTCTCCTGCCATCCCTCCATCATGAGCGGCCACCAAATCTCGGCCGAATACCCCGGCGTGGCGACGGACCTGCTGGACGCGAGCCTGGGTAGAGCGGCAAGTCTGTTTCTGCAGGGCGCGGGGGGCGACGCCAAGCCATGGGTGAGCGCCGAGATCGACGCGAAACCACCGCGCTTTCACCCGGGGACATGGGAAGATGTGCGCATCGCGGGGACGATGGTGGCGGACGACGTGCTGCGCACCCTGGAAGCGGGCCTGGCACCTGTGGAACCCGACCTGAAGACCTACACCCTGGAGATGGTCTGGCCCATGGAGGTGCTCCCCGACCGCGCCGCCTACGAGGCGGTGTTGGCGGACCCTGATGCCGACCGGACCAGGCGGCTATGGGCGGAGGAAAAGCTCGCCCTGCTCTCGCGCGAGTATCGCATCCCCTCCAGCGTGCCCATCACCGTACAGGGCCTGCAGATCGGCCGGGGCGTGCGGATGGTGGGGGTCGAGGGGGAGTTGGTGGCTGGCCTGGGTAACCTGATCCTGGATTTCTACCCGCAGGGGATCACCTTTTCGTTGGGGTATTGCAACGGCGCGCAAGCCTATCTGCCCACCGATGCCATGCTGGACGAGAAGGGGTACGAGGTGGCCAGCTATTACGAGTACCGGCTGCCGGCCCGTTTTGCCCGCGGGATCGATGGGCAGCTGCGGGAAGCTC
>CAYQDH010000265.1:6864-7685 GCA_964416075.1 uncultured Anaerolineales bacterium
CGCGATCGTGTCCAACGAAGAGCTTGCAGGACCGCTGCGGGAAGCTCTGCGCCAATTGCGAGCGCAGGGGATCAGCTGAGTGCGGCGTTTGACTTACTGTGCAGGCCGCCTTATCCTGCAAGCAGAGAATTACAGCATCCCAGACGAATCCGGCAGGGGTAGCCCCGAAGGGATCACCGGGGGTATCCGTGAGGGCAATGAAGGAGGATCTCATGAAGGTTGTCGCAGTGTTGGGCAGTCCGCGGCCGAACGGCGGCTCGTCGACCGTGGCGCGCCGCGTGTTGGATGGCGCGCGTGCGGCAGGGCACGAGGTCGTGGTGTACGAGATCAACAAGATGAACGTGCGCGGTTGCCAGGCCTGCCGCACCTGCAAAGAAAAGTTGGTCGACTGCATCCTGGAGGACGATCTCAAGCCCTATTGGCAGGACCTGCACGAGGCCGGCGCGCTGGTGGTGAGCGCCTGCAACTATTGCTCGATGATCAACGGGCCGATGGTCACCTACATGAACCGGCACTATTGCCTGATCGGCGGCGACGGTGTGGTGCGCGTCCATCCAGGGATCAAGCTGGTGGGGGTGTTCTCGCAGGGCAACCCGGATGCGGAGCGCATCGCCAATGTGTACGACTGGTTCCTGCGCGATTTCCAGAACAGGCATATGACGTTGGTAGCCAAGCTCGTCCATTCGGGGCGCTGGCCGCAGGAGCAGGTCGACGCGCTGCTGGAACAGGCTTATCAGGTGGGGTTGAGCCTATAGTCGCTGCTTTGCAGACGCAGAGCGGTCGCGCGCGAAAAAGCAACTTGCGCGGACGCGCGCATTGTG
>CAYQDH010000266.1:0-7676 GCA_964416075.1 uncultured Anaerolineales bacterium
TCCAGATGGTCAGGATCGTGCAACACCAAGAGCACCATGAACATAGCAACCTCCCTTGCACTCAACTTTCGCTCGCACATACATCGTCCCGCATGCGAGCTTACTCCTCTGTCTGCTCCTCTTTGCGGCGCACGCGAGCCACTCGACGGCGCTTTAGCAACCCCGCTCCGGCGGCCAGTTCTTGCATCTCGTTGGTGGTAGCGTGTTGCCGCGCCAGCTGAATGGACTGTAGCAACTCATCCAGCACCCTCTGGGCGTTCTGTGTGGCAGAGTCCATGAGTTGGGAACGCGCTGCGTGCTCGGCCACTGCCGACTTGAGGAGTAGGCCGTAGAAAGACAAGGCAATCCACTGCTCCACCATACGGGCATGCAAGGAGGGAATTCCTGTCTCCACCTCGTAGGGCGGCCAGAGTTCCTGTCGCGCAGCATGGGCCTTGGGAAGCAACGGGGGAATGAGACGCGCAATCGATGGCACGTACAGCCCAGCCGTTCGGTGTTCGCAATAGAGTACTTTTACTTCGTCCAAGGCGTGCTGCTCGTAGCGCTCGAGCCAGTTGCGAGTCAGAACGCGGGCCATCTCAAGGGAGGGCAAGGACGTCGAAAGCCCCATCGCCGTATGCAGTGGACGCTTGTGGTAACGCAATAGCCGGATCACCCGCGCTCCCAGAGCGACCAACTCCACCGTGCATCCTTGCGCGCTCAAGTCGGTGAGGTGTCGCTCCAAGTACTCCACCAAAGTTGCGTTGAACCGTCCACAGAGGCCCCGCTCAGTCCCGATCACCACCAGCGCAACGTGCCTGGGCCGGCCCGAGGCTTGCCCCATATCGGCGTCAGGCCCTCCTGTCTGGAGGTCCTGGGTCGGCGGCAGGGCGGACCACAGGCCAATCAGATGCTCTGTGTAGACACGCGCGTGCTCCTGCCTGGCCACCGCCGCCATCCAGTTTCCCAGAGAGCTGGTGCGCAAGGCGCGCAGAATCGGCTGCACGGCGAGGACGTTCCTGCGCCGGAGGAGAGCGCGATCAGGATCTTCCATGTCGTCCTAGTATTTCTCGAACCTCTCCAGGTCCCAGACGAACACCACACTGCCCCCTACCTCGGGCGTGGCCGGTATGGGACCAAAGGGTACTCTATCTGAAGAGTTCTCACCCATGTCCAGGCAACTGCGACACGATTTGCGTAGGATGCCTAGCACTTCCTCCAATTTGTCGCGCTCCACAGCGATAAAGAGCGTTTTCTGTGATCTGCGCAGTACACCGCCCCGGCTATCGCCATAGGTTGCGGTGTAACCTGCATCCACGAGCGCCCCTATCACCCGATCCCCGTCATCGCGATCTACGATCGCCATGACCATTTTCATGATCTTGTCTCCGTCCTAACCATTCCAGGCTGTATGCTCGGATGATCTCCAAAACTCGCTTGCGTGCATCAGGCTTCAGCACACCCACATCGTTGAGCTGCGCGAAAACCTCCGGTACCTCTGTATCGAGATGATCCAATAGCTCATCGACATAAGACGGCACCTCATCTAGGGAGATTGCATCGAGATGGCCTTCCGTGGCTGCCAGTAACGTAAAGACCTGGGTGGCCACTGACATGGGTTTTCCCGCAGGTTGCACAAGCGCCGCCTGCACTCGTTCGCCGCGCGCGATCTGCTGGCGCGTCGCTTCATCGACATCCGCGCCTAGCCTGGCAAACTGCGCCACCTCCTGCGCCTGCGCTTGCGCCAGGCGCAGATTCGCCGCTACGGTACGCATCGCTGCCGTCTGGGCGGCTCCTCCCACACGGGACACGGAAGTGCCCGTGTTCACCGCTGGCTTGACACCGCGGTTAAATAATTCGGTATCCATCACGATCTGACCGTCCGTGATGGAGATCAGGTTGGTGGGGATATAGGCTGCGATATTCCCACGCAGAGTCTCCACAATGGGCAGCGCGGTCAGCGACCCGCCCCCTGCTTCGGCGTTCAGCTTGCAGGCGCGCTCCAAGAGCCTTGCATGCAGGTAAAAGATGTCCCCAGGATAGGCCTCACGACCGGGAGGACGCCGCAGCAGCAGGCTGATCTCGCGATAGGCCTCGGCATGCCTGGATAGGTCATCGTAGACCACGAGAAGGTCGCGGCCCTCGCGCATGATCTCCTCGGCGATGGCGCATCCCGTCATGGGTGCGAGGTAGCGTAGCGCCGGGGGGTCGTCCGGGCTAGAGGCCACCACACAGGTGTACGGCAGGGCGCCACCTTTGCGGAGTGTTTCGATGACACTCATCGTCGACGACTTTTTCTGGCCTATCGCCACATAAACGCACGCCACGTCGGTATCGCGCTGGTTCAGGATGGCATCCACGGCGAGCGCCGTCTTGCCTGTCTGCCGGTCGCCCAAGATCAGTTCTCGCTGGCCGCGGCCAATCGGGATGAGGGCATCCACGATCTTCAGTCCTGTTTGAAGCGGCTCGTTCACGGGGGCGCGCACCACAATGTCTGGGATCTCGCCGTCTAGGTACTGCTCCTCCACATCCTCCAGGATGCCCTGACCATCAAGAGGTTTGCCCAGGGGATCCACGATCCTCCCTAGCAGTTGCCTGCCAACGGGCACGCGCAGCCGCTGTTCCGTATTCACCACCAGGTCGCCCCCACGGATGCCCTTATCGGACCCTAATAGGATCGCGTCGATATGGTCGTGGTCCAGCGTAAGGATCAATCCCCGCACGCCCGTGGGGAAGACGACGACATCCTCCGTATGACCTCCCGCCAATCCGGAGAGTGTGGCCACGCCATCACCCACATGCTGTACCGTGCCGACGGCGCGAAAGCGTGTCTCGCTCACCATGCGCGACGCTTGCGCGCGGACAGCGTCCAGCAGCAGGCTCAGATCGGGGGCCGACATCTGCGAGCTAGCCACCGCGGAGCTCCTTCCTCAGGCCTGCTTCTACGGCATCGCGGGCCGCAGCCAGGTCACCCGCAATGGAGCTATCGATGATCAAATCCCCGATGCGCAGTCGCATGCCTGAGCCCAGCTTGGTGTCCACGTTGATTTCCATGGTGACGCGCCGGTCTGCCAGCGCTGCAAGCCTATTCGCGAGCTGGCTTTGCTGCGCGGGGGTCAGGGGGCGGAAGGTGGTGATCTCCGCCGTAGGGGCGCGATCGCCCAGGGAACGCCGGAAATCTTCCACGCGCGCCATATCGTGTTGGCCCAACTTCAGGATACTCTCGTGGACACGGTTGACCATGTTGTCGTGCAGCTCCGGAGGCGCGGCCTTAGCAATCGCGGCACTGCTGAGCTCCATGATCGTATCCAGCAGGCGATCATAGTCTTCGAAGACCATCCGCCGCCAGGTACGCTGCGCATCCTCATGGGCTTCCTGGCGAATGCGCTCTGCCTCTTCGTAGGCTTCTTGTAATAGTGCCTTCTGCGCCACCTCCACTTTTTCCTGCGCCGAGTTGATGATCTCCTCTGCTTCCTCTTCGGCACGGCTAAGCCGTTCTTCGAGCTGCACACGAGCGGCGGTGGTGCGTTCCCTTTCCAATTCGCCCTCACGCAGGAGCTGCTCCTTCTCTGCAGCGCGCGCGGCGGCCTTGGCCATCACCGGTTTGAGCAGAAACCTGTTTAGCAGGGCCACCATGACCAAGAAATTGGCCACCTGGAAGATAATCGTCGCGAGGTCTAGCTCGATCATGGTTGTTACTGGCCCAAGAACCGATCCACCAAGGGATTGGCGAAGATGAGGATCAGAACGACGAGCAACACATAGATGGCCGTCGACTCTAGCAGCGCCAGCGAGATCAGCAGCGTGGTGCGTAGTTGCGGTGCAGCTTCCGGTTGTCGCGTAATTCCCTCCAGTGCTTTGACGACCGCTCTCCCTTCCACGATGGCCGGAATCGCCGTGCCCAGGGTGATTGCGGTGGCCCCTACGATAATGGTGATGATCGTGACCAGAACGCCAGGATCCAGGTTTGCCATACCTAACTCCTCCATCTATGATTTGGATTGGGCAGGCCCTAGTACTTCGCCGAGTCCTGCCGCAATGTAAACTGCAGCAAGCGCAGTAAAGATATAAGCCTGCAAAAGACCCGTAAGAAAGCTAAAACCAATAAGGGGCAGTGGGATGAACAACGGCACCAACGCAAAGATGACGGCAACCACCATCTCGGTGCTGAGGATGTTGCCAAAGAGGCGCAGCGTCAAGGACACGGTGCGGCTGAACTGCCCGATGATCTCCAGCGGAAACGTGTAGATCGGCGAGGCCATATTCTTGAGATAACTCCCTAGGCCGTTGGCTCGGATTCCGAAATAGTGCACCGATAGGAACACGGTCAGGGCAAGAGCAAGGGTCGTGTTGATATCGCGCGTCGGCGAGACGATGATGGGCACCATACCGATGATATTCGCAATGGCGATAAAGATCGCCAGACCGGATAAGAAAGGTAGGTATGGTCTAGCCGGGCGTTGCATCACATCGCTGACCAGGTCCGTGACAAAATCGAGCAGCATCTCCAAGGCCATCGGCTGCCTCTTGCCCACCAGTAAGGTAGTGCCGACAGTGAGGACAATCATCACCCATGTCGAGACCACAGTATCCCGTACGGGGATGCCCCAGAGCACAAACATCACCTGGGGGGTCAAGTCAGACATCATGCAAACCTCCCGACCTGTACAATCACGTATCCCATTGACCGCTTTGACACTACTCTCACCTGGAGCGCCTATTGAGCCAAAGCAGGAGTGGCCACCGCGCGAGCCAGAAACCCATAAAGGCAAACAGAGCGGCTCCGAGGCTCTGCTGCACAGCTAGGAACAGGACACCCACCACCAATGCCAGACGGACAATCATCCCCAGGCCTAGCCACAACCATCTCTTGTCCCCGCCCCGCAAAGTGATGCGGTCCAGCGTGACCTTGAGAAACAGGATGTTGAGCAGCCCAATACCGATCCCTGCAAACACCCAAGGCCAGCCTTGGCCAAGCCAGTCTGTCATCGATCTTGGCTCTCTTCCTTATCCTCTTCCATCTGGCGCTCTTGCGCCTCGAAGCGCTTGTGAAAACGCCACAGGTTATAGAACCCGATGAACACACCCATTCCCAACAAGCCCAGTGTGAAAATATGCCCTGTCCCTAGCCATTGGTCCAGTGCATGCCCCAGCAACACACCACCAAAGATGGGCACTGCCAGCTCCCACCCCAGGCTCACCGCGGATAGGGCCTCGGCCCAGAGACCTGCCCAAGACTCGTTCGATGGCTGTTTCCCCTTCACCTAGTCTTGCTCTTGGCCTCGTTGGCCTTGGTCCCGACCCGCGCCCAAGTCGAAGTACAGTGCCTTGGTCAAGCGCTGGAAGCGGGCCGTTTCCTGGCCAGCTTGGCCAGGACTCATGCCGACACCCCCCGACGGCTGGGCCGCGGCGGTAGAATCGACAGTCAGTACGCTGATCTCGTTGTCTCGGATCGACATGATACCGGCTCCCACCCTCTGGGCATGTTCGCCGAATTCGTCTACAAAGACGATGTCGCCCACAACAGTCTCGGCCAGCAGCGGGCCGTGGCCTGGTAATATGCCGATTCCACCGCCATCCGCCAGTTGCATCTGCACCCGAACCGCGCCGCGCACGTCCAGCAATACACTCGACGGTGTAATGACCCGCAGATGGAGTAGGAGTTTCACGACAGGCTCTCCCCTTGCGCCAATGTCTGCGCCTTGGTCATGGCTTCGTCGATCGTGCCCACCATGTAAAAGGCCTGCTCCGGCAGGTTGTCGTGCCGTCCCTCCAGGATCTCCCCAAAGCCGCGCAGCGTCTGCACCAAGGGTACGTAGGCGCCGGCCACCCCCGTAAAGGGTTCTGCCGCAAAAAGCGGCTGGGTCAGAAAGCGCTCGATGCGACGTGCTCTATTCACTAACGCGCGGTCTGCTTCGTTCAGCTCCTCCACGCCCAGGATGGCGATAAAGTCCTGGAGCTCACGGTAGCGTGCCAACGTCGCACGCACCTGAACGGCCAGCGTATAGTGTTCCTGCCCCACTCCGCTGGGCGTCAGCAATGTGCTGCTTGACTCCAGGGGATCCACCGCCGGGTAGAGGCCCATGCTCGATCTCCGACGGGAAAGTGTAGTCGTGGCGTCCAAGTGCCCGAACGTGGCCACCACCGATGGATCGCCAAGATCATCTGCCGGCACATAGATGGCTTGTATTGAAGTGATGCTACCCCGCGCCGTGCTGGCGATGCGCTCCTGGAGTTGGCCCATTTCGGTGCCCAAAGTGGGCTGGTAACCCACTGCGCTGGGAAGCCTTCCCAGGAGCGCGGAAACCTCGGCGCCAGCCTGAATATAACGAAAGATGTTGTCGACATAGAGCAATACGGGGCGTTGCTCCGAATCGCGGAAATACTCGGCCATGGTGATAGCGGTCATCGGCACGCGCAGCCGCGTGCCAGGCGGCTCATTCATCTGTCCAAAGACAAGCACGGCGCTGTCCATAACGCCGCTACGCCGCATTTCCAGCCAAAGCTCATTGCCCTCTCGGTTGCGCTCTCCCACGCCGGCAAAGACAACAATGCCCGAAAGCTGTTGAATCGTGTTGCGCATCAGCTCGATCATCAGCATGGTTTTGCCCACTCCGGCCCCGCCAAAGAGGCCGATTTTGCCGCCTTGGGGATACGGCGTGAGCAGATCGATAGCCTTGATGCCTGTGACAAACGGAACGCCCAGGGTGCGCTGTTCGCGCATAGACGGGGACTCTACATGTATGGCACGACGTGGCGCCTCGGGCATCTCACGATGGTCAATGGGCTCACCCAACACGTTGAACATGCGCCCCAGGCAGGCCGGGCCGACCGGGGTTTGGATCGGTTGCCCAGTATCCACAACGGACAGACCACGCCTGAGACCAGCGGTGGCCCCCATCGCGATGGTGCGCACCGTTAGCGGATTGATGTGTTCGTGGACTTCTACGACCAGCTCGCTACCCTCATCGCGCTGGATCACCAACGCGTTGCGCATGCTGGGCAGGTCTCCGTCCGGAAACTCGACATCCACAACCACCCCTGCAACGCCGACGATGACTCCCTTGCTCAATGCCAGTTTCCCCCTTTGCAGGCAGACAATGCCCCTTCAGCCAACAGCGACCAGCCCCGGGTGGGCCTGTGTGGTGGGCTCATCCTTGGAGTTGATGCAAAAAAAACCGTCACCGGCGCGCGCCAGCTGACGGTCGAGAAGCACAGCTCATACCGTTTCAGTTCAGGGCTCTCTGAATCTGGCGCATGCCAATGTGTAAAGCGCAGCTATAAGGCGTCTACCGGCGCCCTTTGGCCGAGCTCAATGAAACAAACATTGTGACATCTGGCAGCTTACCTCATAGAATAATCCAAGCAGGTTGAGCATACCCGAAAAGGCGTGTAGCGTCAAGTCGAGGGGCGGGTATGTGCGACAGGATTCATCGAAAACAAAGGTATGCTCGCAGAAAAGGTAGACAGGGAAGGGCGCAAGGGGTGTAGCCACATCCCACTCGCCCGCCAAAGCAGCCTACATCAGGCAGCGATGGGTGGTATAAATCGGGCAGCTATTAACACACAACAGAAGCAGCCCCCTGCCATCCTAGGCCACTAGGGTAGTGGTCAAAAAAGCAGGGGGCTACACCATATGGTCTAAGCGGGCGACGCGATTTGAACGCGCGACAACCTACTTGGAAGGCAGGAGCTCT
>CAYQDH010000267.1:0-477 GCA_964416075.1 uncultured Anaerolineales bacterium
AACGGTGCGCCTGGAGCGCCGCGATACTGTCGCAAGCCTCCAGCCCGAAATGATGCTGGCTGTAGTTGCCCCAAAAGTCGAGCCGCTTTCCGTCCGGCGCGACGGGTAGCTCGTGACGGTATTGGCCCATAAGGGCGTTCCATTCCCACACGCTGAAACCGTCGATGCCCGCCTTCAGGTACAGGTCATTCTTGGAGCTGGCTCCGTAGTAACGCATTACGCCATCCAGGCTGCCAGGCCGAGCATCGAAACTGAGCGGTGGCCTATCGGGTCGGCCACCGCTCAGGGCTGTGAGGATTCGTTCGCGACGGGTCATCACACCAGGCCCCATTTTCGGTGAACTAGCCTTTCATCCCCGTGATGGTGATCCCCTCGATAAAAGTCCGTTGGGTAAAGATAAAGAGAATGGCGATGGGCAAGGCGATGATCAGGGACGCGGCCATCGTGATATTCTGGGTCATGCTGCCCACCACGCCG
>CAYQDH010000267.1:487-7635 GCA_964416075.1 uncultured Anaerolineales bacterium
GGAGGGAGGTCGCCCGCGATGGTGGCTCGCAGGGCAAACAAGGCCAGGGCAAAGGGCCACATCGCCTTGCGCGACAGGTAGATATACGGCCCGAAAAAGTCGTTCCAGCCACCCATGAAGGAAAAGAGAAAGATCGTCGCCAGGGCTGGCTTGGCCAGGGGCACGACGACCTGGGCAAAGATGCGCACTTCCGAGGCCCCATCCACTCGCCCGGCATCCAGGAGGTCATCCGGGATGGTCTTAAAGAACTGGCGCAGCAGAAAGATGTTCCAGGCGCCGCCGCCAAACCAGGGTGGGATCAGGAACGGCCCGAAGGTGTTGATCAGGCTCAGGCGGTGAAAGATCACATAGACAGGGATAAATGTGACAAAGCCAGGAAGCATGATCGTGGAAAGCACCAGAAGGAACATAATATCGCGAATAGGGCTCTTGAGCTTGGCAAAGGCATAGGCGGTAATCGAAGCGCTCACCACGTGACCTATGGCGCCCCCCAGCGCGATAATCAGCGTGTTCTTGAGGTGCACAAAAAAGTCCCAGTTTGTGAACACTGGCACATAGTTGCTCCACTGGGGCTTGGGTGGCCAGTAGACCGGGGGATAGGCTACCACCTCTTTGAAGGCTTTCAAGGATGTTGCCAGAGCCCAGAACAGAGGCATGATCGTGATGCAGGAAACGAGAACCAGCAGCGCATAGACCACTACCGTCTGGACCTTGGAGACCCCAATGGTTTTTCTTTGTCTTGGGCCGGACACCACTCTTTGTTGTACGCTTGCTGTCATGACAGTCTCCTTACGCCAGGGCGCCCCACTCGGTTCGTACCCTCGTAAATGGCCCGCCTAGATCTGTTCATAGTGCACCCAGAAGCGCGAGCCGGCAAAGTTGAGCGCCGTGATCACCATCACGATCGCAAAGATAACCCAAGCCACGGCGCTGGCATAGCCCATACCGCCTGCAGTACCCACGCCGGTGCCTCCAAAAGCGTTGCCATACACCAATGTGCCCAGGAAGATCTTCCTTTGTTGTGGCAGGGCATCCATAAACCAGGCCACCTGGAACATCTGCATGGCGCCGATCAAGCCATTAGTGAACTGGAAAAACATCACCGGCGAGATACCCGGAAGGGTGATATGCCGGAACGACTGGAGCTTGTTGGCGCCGTCAATCGAGGCAGCCTCATAAAGCACTGTGGGGATCCCCTGCAAGCCCGCTAGGAAAATGATCATACCAGGGCCAAAGCCCCACAAGGAGAAAAAGATGATGATCCACTGTGCGCTCGTCGTTGTGAAAAAGTTGATCGGTTCGGCCCCAAACAAGCGAAATGCGGCGCTTACCGGCCCATAACGATAGCTAAACAGCCATTGGAACATAAAGCTGGATGCGACGGCGGGTAGAATCGCCGGCAGATAAAACAGCGAACGCCAAACCGTTAGACCGCGCACGATTTTCTTCTGGTTCAGCAATGTTGCCATGAGCAGCGAGATGATGATCCCCAAGGGCACGCTGAACATGGTGTAGACCAGAGAGTTGGTCAGGGCCAGCTCGAAATTGACATCGTTGGTCAGGAGGTATTTATAGTTGTCCAGCCCCACCCACTTGGGGGGCAGCAACACTTTGTAACTCGTAAGGCTATAGTAGGCCGAGGCCAACATGGGGTAGGCCGTGAAGATCATAAAGCCCAAGATCCACGGAGTAACAAAAAGGAGGAATGTACGCGACTCTTTGCTCCATAGCTCCTGCCATCCGGACCAGCCGCGTCGTATCGGGGGGACCTTGATCAGTGGTTGCGTTTGCTGCATCGTACCTCCAAAAATGGAGACTGCGAGCGCCAACTCGCAGTCTCCTGGATCGATCGTTAGGGGGCTAGCTCTTGCCGCCCGAGGCGATCAGCGCGCGATGCTCGGTGGCGGCTTCCTTGCAGGCCTCTTCGGGGGTCATCGAGCCCTCCAGCATGAGGTCGATTTTCTTCTGCAGGATTCCCCAGGCATCCCAGGAGCCGGGGGCCCAGAAGACGGTCATGTTGTAGGGCAGCGAGTCAAAGTAACGCTCGGGATGCAGCGGATACTCGGGCATGTCGGTGTGAGGGATCCAGGTCTTATCGGCCACGGACTTGCGGGTGGGCGGATAGTTGAACTTGACCCATTCGAGCCCGCCTTCCTTGCCCGAGCTGAACTTGAGAAAGCCCCAGGATTCCTCGATATGCTTGGAGCCTTTGCCGATGGCGCACGAATCCAAGGCCAGCTCGCCGCCTTCCAGGCGCTTGCCCTTGGGCGGAGTCATCACATCCCACTTGATCCCGGCCTGGGTGATTCCGGGCCAGCTACCGGTGTGGATAAAGTTCCACATGGCATAGCCGCCGCCGTTGAAACCACCCTCTAGGCTCTTGCCGGGAGCATCCGCGATCTTGTGCGTGGTGATGCAGTCGAGGTAGAACTTGATCCCTTCGATGGCTTCGGGGCTGTCCATAAAGACTTCCTTGCCATCTTCGCTCAACCAATCGGCCAGGCCGGCCTGGCGCTGGTAGTAATAGTACTCGCCCCACCAACCAAACGTGGTGGCCTTGCCATACTGTGTCACGGTGCCGCTGCCATCCGTGATAGTCAACTTTTTGCCTGCCTCGACCATATCATCCCAGGTCCACTGGTCGGTGGGATAGGCAACTCCGGCCTTGTCGAACAGGTCGATGTTGTAAGCCAGCACGTTAGAGTTGACGTACGTGGGGGTGAAATGGTAATGCCCATCCGGCATCTTCATCCACTTGGAGATGGAGGGATAGATGTCGGCAAAGTCGAACTCTTTGTCATCGCGAGTAAAGTACTCGTCGAGGACCGTGTGTTGTTGCTGGGCGATGTCGCGATCCTTGCACCAGTTCACATCGGAGGTGTTAAAGAGGTCGGGCGGATCGCCGGTGGCGAACATGGAGTTCAGCTTTTCGAACTTGTCGCCGGTGATGGGGATGTCCTCGACGCTGATCCCCGTCTTCTCCTTAAAGACGTCAAAGATCTTGGGGTTGGGCATGCCCAGACTCAACAGCGTAACGTCAGAGGCAGGGGCCTTGGCTGCCTCGGCCTGGGCGACGGTGGGCTGCTCGGCCTTGGGGGCTTCTGCAGGGGCGGCTGTGGGCGCGGCAGGGGCGCAAGCGGCCAAGGCGGCCAATCCTGCGACGCCAGCGGCCATCTTGACGAACGAGCGGCGCGTGATCCTTGTTGACATGCTGAGCTTCTCCTTTGGAATATCAGAACCCGCAAGACATGCATCTGGCCTTGACGAATCGCGGCTAGATCCCAGAAGACTCCTCTGGGCTCACACGCTCGACAGAATACTCTTGGCCACCACTTCTGTCAAACGGATATGCGATTCTTCGGCCATCGCTGCGCGTCCTTGACCCGCCCCAAACGTATACTATGATACCAACCATTCAGGGCTAGAATGGCCCGGAACAAGGAGCGGATCATGGGCGTATACGAGGAACTCGGTGTCAAGCGCATCATCAACGCACACAACGACATGACCAATCTGGGCGGCTCGCTGATGCCACCGGAAGTCGTCGAGGCCTGGGTGGCGGCATCCCAATCGTTCGTCAACATGCACGAGCTCCACTGGGCGGCGGGGCAAGCGGCCGCGCAGTTGGTTGGCGCGGAGATGGGCCTGGTCACGGGGGGTGCCGCGGCGGCCATGGTCACGGCGGCGGCAACCTGCATCGTTTTACGCAACAATCTCACCGATCCCGACGAGATGCGCGCCCGGCTGCCGCACAGCGAGGGCCTGGCGAACGAGCTGCCCCTCCCTCGCAGTCATCGCAACGACTATGCGCAGGCCTTCCAGGTGGCGGGCGGGCGGCTGGTGGAGTTCGGCCAGCCGACTGGCTTTACCGATGCCGACCTGCAGAGTGCGCTTGGGGACAAGACGGCCGCCGTGGCTTTTATCCTCAGCTCGGGGCGCACGGGAACACAACAGGATGTGGGCAGCCTGGGCCGCGTGGCGGAGATCGTTCATCGCTATGGCTTGCCGGTCATCGTGGATGCGGCGGGCGAGCTTCCGCCGCGGCGACACATCGCCGAGATCCTGGCCACGGACGTGGACCTGATCTGCTTTAGCGGCGGCAAGGATATCCACGGTCCCAACGACACCGGCTTTTTGTTTGGCAAACTGCCGCTGCTCGAGATCGCACACGGCCGGCTCATCTGCCCGCATCACCAGGTGGTGAGGGCCATGAAGGCCACCAAGGAGGATGTGGTGGCCGCGGTGGCGGCGCTGAAGCGCTATATGGCATTGGACGAGCCGGCGCGCTATGCCAGGTGGGAGGCCACCGTGAAACGGTGGATCGAGGCTCTGGCCGGTCTGCCGCATGTGCAGGCGGAGCTGCTGTGGCCCAAGGAGGGCGAGTGGCATTCGCAGGGCTGGCCCCGGCTGCGCGTGACACTCGACGAGCAGGCTCTGGGCTGCACGGCCCAGGATGTGGTGCAGGCTCTGGCCGCAGGGGATCCGCCCATCTATGTGCCCGGCGTGCGCATGCCCGGCTATGCCGATCTGCGCGGCAGTCCCAGCTTTACGATGGTTCCCGCCCATGTGCAGGATGATGAGGTGGAGATCGTCGCCGCGCGATTGCGAGAGCTCCTGGGCTGCCCCACGAGCTCTCGCTGATCGCTGCCCATACCTTCAGAAAGAGGTGGAGAATGTCCAAGGTATTGGTTACCGGAGCTAGTGGTAGATTCGCGGGGTATCTCGTTGCCGCGCTGCGCGATAGGTACGACCTGGTCCTGTTTTCGCGCACCAGGCCGCCCGAGGATCTCGCCGATCTGCCATGGATCCAGGGCGACCTGAACGTCTACGAGGATTGCCAGCGTGCTGTGGAGGGCGTCGACTTGATCCAGCATTTGGGCGCCGTACCGAGTCCGAGCGACCATCCCAGGACGCGGGCATCGCGCCAGGCCCAGGGCCTGCCCGAACAACCTTTTGACGCGACGATGCACACGAATATCATGGGCACCTATTACCTGCTGATGGCCGCGGTGCAGGCGGGGGTCAGGACGCTGGTCATGACGGGCTCCAACTGCGCTTTTGGCCATGGATACCGCATCTCGGAGAGTCCTTTCCCCATCCACTACTTGCCCCTGGATGAGAATCACCCTTCAGATGTGCAAGATTCCTATTCCTATAGCAAGCTCGTCGGCGAGGAGTTGCTGGCCTCGTTTACCAGGGCCTATGGCATCCGCACCTACGTCACGCGACCTTCGGGCATTTGCCCTCCTGCCAGGTTGCAGCGCATGGCCGAGACGGCGGCGCCGGTGACGGCCTGGAACGAGTGGATGTGGGCCTATGTCGCCAGCGAGGACCTGGCCCAGCTCCAGGGCATGATCATGGACAAGGCCGACGCTCTGCCCAAGCACAGCGTCTACGTGGCCAACGCCCTGGATTCCTCGGCGCTGGAGCCTAGCCTGGAGATCGTGGCCCAGTTCCGTCCCGAGCTGATCCCCGTGAGCAAGCTGAGTGCGCACCAGGCCTTGTGGTCGACGGCCAAGGCGCAGGCCGAGGTGGGGTGGATGCCCAAACACAGCTGGCGCGACTACCTGCCTGGCAGATAGCCGCTACCGCAATGATTCGCTGTGCTGAACCATGGCGCTGCGGATCAAAGCCGTTGAGACGTGGCGCCAAGGCAAGAGGAGGACCCTTGATCAAGATCGCGGCTATTATCACCGAGTATGGACCCAATACCCACGCCGATGTGCTGGTGGGGAAATTCCTGCGCGGGTTTCCTACCGATGACGGCCTGTATGCCCCACGAGTGCAGATCGCTTCGATGTATCTCGACCAGGTGAACCCCCACGATATCGGCGTGGAGACGGCACGAGCCTTTGGGGTGCCTATCTACCCCAGCATCCTACGCGCACTGACGCTGGGCGGTGACCGGCTGGCGGTTGATGGCGTGCTGATCGTCGGCGAGCACGGAGACTATCCACGCAATGAAAAGGGGCAAAAGCTCTACCCGCGTCGCCATTTCCTCGAGCAGGTGACGGGCGTCATCTGCGCTTCCGGGCGCGCAATCCCGGTGTTCAACGACAAACACCTATCCTACAACTGGGCCGACGCCCTGTGGATGGTGCGGCGCACTAGGGAGCTGGGCCTGCCCTTGATGGCGGGCTCGTCGCTGCCGACGTGCTGGCGGCAACCCTTCCTCGAGGTTCCACTGGGGGCGCCGCTGGGGGCTGCTGTCTCGATCGGGTACGGCCTTGTCGAGGATTACGGCTTTCACGCCCTGGAGACGTTGCAATGCATGGTCGAGCGCCGTGGGCCAGGGGCTCGAGGGGGCGAGACCGGCGTGGCCGCGGTGCAATGCCTGGAAGGACGGGCGGTATGGGAGTGGCTGGGGGCCACTCCAACCCACGCTGCATTGGCCCGAACGGCGGGGGAGGCGATTACCGAGGCTGCGGGCTCTTGGGACGAGGCGCCGCAACGGGTGAAGGAGCCGGTGGCTTTCATCATAGACTACATCGACGGTCTCAAGGCGGCGGTGTTGATGCTCGATGGCTATGCCCGCTCTTTCGCCTTCGCCGGCGCGTGGGATGGGCGACCTCAAGCCTGCGAATTCAGGCTGCAGACCGACAAGGCCCACGGCCACTGGAGCTACTTGAGCCTCAATGTGGAGGAGATGTTCGTCTCCGGGCATCCCAGCTATCCCGTCGAGCGCACCTTGCTGACCAGCGGGATATTGGCGGCGGCGATGGACTCGCGCCATGAGGGCGGCAGGCTAGTGCCCACACCTCATCTGCAGGTGGCTTACGCGGCTCCGGAGCGTGTCCCCCATCGCCCCAGCGGCCCCGGGCCCTCCGGCGCTACGCTTTTGCCCTGGCCGCCGGCGGGTGATCCGCTAGAGGGGCCAAGATCTTGCGGTGAATGATCGAGCGCTACCGGATCCACTGGCGCCGCTCTTGTCGCCTCGATCGCTGCTGTGGTGTTGGCGCTTGCCAAGCCGATACGCCTGCCGTGGGCTGCCCAGTGGCCGAGACTGAGGAACGCAACGGATTGCCCTCAATCTCGTCTAAGCTATAATAGAAGAGATAAAAAGCAAGTTCTTTGCGCCGGCGCCCATTTGGGCCCGAATGACAGTTCTGTACCGCGATTTTCCGCCCGTCCAGCAAGACGGGAAAATC